>NZ_WBMR01000112.1 GCF_008923365.1 Actinomadura montaniterrae | reverse complement strand
GCCGTGCGTCGCCGACGCGACGCGGCCCGCCGCGCGCGCCCTGCCCGCGTACCCCGAGGCAGGAGGAGGGGCACTCGTGCCTGACCAGGTGCCGGCCGTGCGGCTGACATCGATCACCAAGCGGTTCCCCGGCGTCGTCGCCAACCGCGACATCAACCTGAGCATCGAGCCCGGCGAGGTGCACGCGCTCTGCGGCGAGAACGGCGCCGGCAAGTCCACGCTGATGAAGATCCTCTACGGGATGCAGCGGCCGGACGAGGGCACCATCGAGATCGACGGGGAGCAGGTGTCGTTCCGCACCCCCGCCGACGCGATCGCCCGCGGCATCGGCATGGTCCACCAGCACTTCAAGCTGGCCGACAACCTCACCGTGCTGGAGAACGTCATCCTCGGCGCCGAACCGCGCGCCAAGGGCCGGCTCCGCGGCCGCATCGACTTCGCCGCCGCCCGCGCCCGCATCCGCGAGATGTCGAAGGCGTACGGGCTGCGCGTCGACCCCGACGTCCTCGTCGAGACGCTCGGCGTCGGCGAACGGCAGCGCGTCGAGATCCTCAAGGTCCTGTACCGCGGCGCGCGCGTGCTGATCCTGGACGAGCCCACCGCCGTGCTCGTCCCGCAGGAGGTCGAGGAGCTGTTCGGCAACCTGCGGGAGCTGCGCGCCGAGGGCCTCACCGTCCTGTTCATCTCCCACAAGCTGGACGAGGTGCTGTCGGTCGCCGACACCATCTCGGTGATCCGCCGCGGCACCACCGTCGCGACGCGGCTCGACCCGTCGCAGGTCACCTCGCGGCGGCTCGCCGAGCTGATGGTCGGCTCGCAGCTTCCCACCCCGGAGCTGCGCGACTCGACCGTCACCGAGGACGTCCAGCTGGAGGTCGGCGGGCTGACGGTCCTCACCCCCGAGGGCCGTCCCGTCGTCGACGACGTCTCGCTGCGGATCCGGCGCGGCGAGATCGTCGGGCTCGCCGGCGTCGAGGGCAACGGGCAGAGCGAGCTGATCGAAGCGATCATGGGCCTGCGCTCCGCGGACGCCGGGACGATCGTGTTCGGCGGCGAGGAGATCGAGCACTGGCCGACGCGGCGGCGCCGCGAGGCCGGCATCGCCTACATCCCCGAGGACCGGCACCGGCACGGGCTCGTGCTGGAGGCGTCGCTGTGGGAGAACCGGGTCCTCGGGCACCAGACGCAGCGCCCGAACGTCCGCGGCCCCTGGGTGGACCGGCGGGGCGCCCGCCGCGACACCACCCGGATCGTCCGCGAGTACGACGTCCGGACGCCCGGGATCGACGTGCCCGCCGCCGCCCTGTCGGGCGGCAACCAGCAGAAGCTGATCGTCGGGCGGGAGATGTCCGGCGACCCGCACCTGCTGATCGCCGCGCACCCGACCCGCGGCATCGACGTCGGCGCCCAGGCCGCCATCTGGGACTACCTGCGGCAGGCCCGCGCCGACGGGCTCGCCGTGCTGCTGATCAGCGCCGATCTTGAGGAACTCATCGGAATGTCCGACACCCTGCACGTGATCCTGCGGGGCCGGCTGGTCGCGGAGGTCGATCCGCGGACGGTCACCCCGGAGGAGCTCGGCTCCGCCATGACCGGCGCCGGAGACCCGTCATGACCGGCCCCACCGAATCCCCGGACCCCGACGAGCCCACAACCCCCACCCCCGACACCCCCAAGCCGGACACCAAGCCCACCGCAGCCTCCAAGCCCACCGAACAGGACTCCGAGTCCGGTGCGGCTGGGACTGGGCGGGGGGAGGTGCCTCGGCCGGCTGAGCCGGATCCCTCGGAGAGCGAACCGGTGGTGAAGGCGGGGCCCGAGCCGGTGCCGTCGTGGAAGGCGATCCTGCGCGGGCTCGGCCCGACCGGGCTCGGGCTGAAGATCGGCGCGCCGATCCTGGCGCTGCTGATCTCGCTCGGCATCACGATGATCCTGCTGCGGCTGACCGGCGCCGACCCCGTCAGCGCCGTGCAGAGCATGGTCGACTACGGCACGCAGCAGCACTCCATCGTCGACATCATCAACCGCGCCACCCGGTACTACCTGTCGGCGGTCGCGGTCGCGATCGGCTTCCGGATGGCGCTGCTGAACATCGGCGTGGACGGCCAGTACCGGCTGGCGGCGTTCCTCGCCGCGGCGCTCGGCGGCGCGATCTCGCTGCCGGCGCCGTTCGGCCAGATCCTGGTGATCGTCGCGGCGGTGCTGGTCGGCGGGCTGTGGGCGGCGATCGCGGGCGTGCTGAAGGTGACCCGCGGGGTCAGCGAGGTGCTGTCCACGATCATGCTGAACGCGATCGCCACCGGCGTGATCGCCTACCTGCTGAACGACAAGCGGCTCGCCGAGCCGCGGCCGAACAGCAACGACGTCGCGACCGCGACGATCCCGCACTCGGGGCGGGTCGGGCCGCTGAACGGCTTCCTGTCGGCGATCGGCATCGACCTCCCCGGCGCGGTGTACGGGCTGCTGCCGCTGGCGATCGTGGTCGGCATCGTGTTCTGGGTCGTGATCAACTACACCCGGTTCGGGTTCGACCTGAAGATCTCCGGGCTGTCCCCGTCCGCCGCACAGGCCAGCGGGGTCAGCGCCAAGCGGATGATCGTGATCACGATGGTGGCGTCCGGTGCGGTGGCCGGGCTGATCGGCATCCCGGGGCTGCTCGGCGAGTCCTACGACTACTCGCTGAACTTCCCGGCGGGCCTCGGCTTCACCGGCATCACGGTCGCGCTGCTCGGCCGCAACCATCCGGCGGGGATCGCGCTCGCGTCACTGCTGTTCGCCTTCCTCGACCAGACCTCCGACATCCTCCAGGAGGTCGAGGTGCCGAAGGAGATCGTCGGGGTGATGCAGGGCGTGGTCGTGCTGACCGTCGTCATCGTCTACGAGCTCGTCCGGCGCTGGGAGATCCGGTTGCAGCAGCGGTCCGTCGCCGCGGAGCTGGCCACCGGCCATGACCTGGCCCGCGAGGCCGCTGGGAGCACCTCATGACCGCGACCGAGACCGTCGCGCCGGCGAAGGCCGGGAACGGCAAGTTCCGGCTGCGCTGGCCGCACTACCTGCTGATCGCGGCGGGACTGCTGGTGCTGCTGTCGCTCGTCCGGATGGTCGACGGCGCGGACGACGTCACCTCCAGCGGGACGGTCAGCGCGGCGCTCCGGCTGGCCGTGCCGATCTTCCTCGCCGGGCTCGGCGGGCTGTGGGCGGAACGCTCCGGCGTGATCAACATCGGGCTCGAGGGCATGATGATCCTCGGGACCTGGACCGGGGCGTGGGCCGGCTACCAGTGGGGCCCCTGGATCGGCGTGCTGTTCGGCATCCTCGGCGGGGCGCTCGGCGGGCTGCTGCACGCCATCGCGACCGTCACGTTCGGCGTCGACCACATCGTGTCCGGTGTCGCGATCAACATCCTCGGGCTCGGCCTCACCCAGTTCCTGGCCGGGCTGATCTTCAACGCCGGGCACGCGAAGGACCTCGGCGGCGGGCCCCGGCAGTCGCCGCCGATCGACCCGATCAAGACGCTGACGCTGCCGATGCTGTCCGGCGGCAAGATCGGCGGCTGGGAGAGCCCCGACTGGCTGGGGTCGCTGGAGAGCCACCACTGGTTCCTCGTGTCGGACATCGCGGGCATCCTTCGCGGGGTGACGAACGGGCTGTCCCTGCTCACCCTGGTCTGCCTGCTGCTCATCCCGCTCACTTTCGTGATTCTGTGGAAAACTCCGTTCGGGCTGCGGATCCGGTCGTGCGGCGAAGACCCGTACGCGGCGGAATCGCTCGGCGTGCACGTGTACCGGATGAAGTACGCGGCCGTCATCATCTCGGGCGGATTCTCCGGGCTCGCGGGCGCTTTCCTCGTCACCGTCGCCGCGTCGCTCTACCAGGACGGCCAGACCGGCGGACGCGGCTACATCGGCCTCGCGTCCATGATCTTCGGGAACTGGCGGCCGGGCGGGCTCGCCGCCGGATCGCTGCTGTTCGGCTACACCGACGCGATGAACGTGCGCGGCGGCGGCCAGTCCGTGCACGCGCTGCTGCTGTTCGTCACGATCCTGCTCCTCGGCGTCGCCGTCTGGCAGGGCGTGCGCGCCAACCGGCTCCGCTCGCAGGTCGTGACGGACCTCGGGCGGCGCGAGGTCCGCGGCGCGTACGTCGGCGCGGTGCTGTCGCTGGTCGCGGCGGCGGGGCTGCTCGTCTGGTTCCTGCTGAGCGACGAGGTCCCCGGCGAGCTCGTGTCGTTCAGCCCGCACCTGACGACGCTGCTCGTCCTCGCGCTCGCCAGCCAGCGGCTGCGGATGCCCGCCGCCGACGGCCTCCGGTACCGCCGCGGCGAGGCCCGCTGACCGGGCCCCGGTCTGGGCATCAGGGGCGGCGTCCTGGGAGATCGGGCGCCGTCCGGAGACATGGGGCGGCGTCCTTGGTGATCGGGCGGTGTTCTGAGACGTGGGGCGGCGGCGGCCGGAGTGAGCGGGTGGCGTCCTGAGAGATCATGGGGTGTATGACGGACATCGACTGGCCTGCGCTGCGCACCGCCGCGCGAGAGGCGATGGAGCGCGCGTACGCGCCCTACTCCGGGTTCCCGGTGGGCGCGGCGGCGCTGGTGGACGACGGGCGGGTCATCACCGGCTGCAACGTCGAGAACGCCTCGTACGGGGTGGGGTTGTGCGCCGAGTGCTCCCTGGTGTCGGCGCTGCACGGGCCCGGCAAGGCGGCCCGGCCCCGGCTCGTCGCGGTGGCGGTCGTCGACCGGCACGGCGACCCGCTGATGCCGTGCGGGCGCTGCCGGCAGCTCCTGTGGGAGCACGGCGGCGCCCCGATGCTGCTGGAGACCGTCCGCGGCATCCTTCCCATGTCGGACGTCCTGCCCGACGCGTTCGGGCCCGACGATCTGGTCTCCCGGGCCTGACGACCTGACCTGGCTCTGATGCTCGGGCCTCCAATGCCTGACGTTCTGAACTGAGAGGACACTGTGGACGCCATCGACGTCATCCGCAGCAAGCGCGACGGCGGAACGCTCACCGCCGACCAGATCGACTGGGCGGTGGACGCCTACACGCGCGGCGCGATCGCCGAGGAGCAGATGGCGTCGCTCGCGATGGCGATCCTGCTCAACGGCATGACGCGCGCCGAGGTCGCGCGCTGGACCGAGGCGATGATCCGGTCCGGGGAGCGGATGGAATGGTCCGCGCTGGACCGTCCCACCACCGACAAGCACTCCACCGGAGGCGTCGGAGACAAGATCACGTTGCCGCTGGCGCCGGTGGTCGCGGCGTGCGGCGCGGCCGTCCCGCAGCTGTCCGGGCGGGGGCTCGGGCACACCGGCGGCACCCTCGACAAGCTGGAGTCCATCCCGGGCTGGCGGGCGTCGCTCTCGAACGCCGAGATGCTGGACGTGCTGCGCTCCACCGGCGCCGTGATCTGCGCCGCCGGCAGCGGCCTCGCCCCCGCCGACCGCAAGCTGTACGCGCTGCGGGACGTCACCGGGACCGTCGAGTCGATCCCGCTGATCGCGTCGTCGATCATGTCCAAGAAGATCGCCGAGGGCACCGGGGCGCTGGTCCTGGACGTCAAGGTCGGCTCCGGCGCGTTCATGAAGACGCCGGAGACGGCGCGCGAGCTCGCCGAGACCATGGTCGCCATCGGCACCGACCACGGCCTGCGGACGGTCGCGCTGCTCACCGCCATGGACCGTCCGCTCGGCAACGCGGTCGGCAACGCCGTCGAGGTGGCGGAGTCGGTCGAGGTGCTGGCCGGGGGCGGGCCGTCCGACGTGGTGGAGCTGACGCTGACGCTGGCGCGGGAGATGCTGGCCGCCGCGGGCGTCTCCGGGAAGGATCCGGCGGACGCGCTGAAGGACGGGTCCGCCATGGACGTCTGGCGGCGGATGATCAGCGCCCAGGGCGGGGACCCGGACGCGGCGCTGCCGTCCGCGCGGGAGAACCACGTCGTGGTGGCGCCGTCGTCCGGTGTGCTGACACGTCTGGACGCCTACGGTGTCGGCGTCGCCGCGTGGCGTCTCGGCGCGGGGCGCGCGCGCAAGGAGGACCCGGTGTCGTTTGCCGCCGGCATCACCTGCCACGCGAAGCCGGGCGACCGCGTCACGGCGGGACAGCCGCTGCTGACCCTGCACGCCGACGACGAGTCTCGCTTCGCGCGCGCTCTGGAATCGCTGGACGGCGCGTACTCGATCGAGGAGAACGGCACGCCGGAGCTTCATCCGCTCGTCCTCGACCGCATCTCCTGAACGCTGGACGGCGCGGGCGCGGGTGCGGGTGCTTTTGCTGTGGCGGGTCGTGGCGGGTGCGGTGGTGGCTGCGGCTCGCTGCCCCGGTGACGTGGTGAACGTCGGCCGAGTGTGAACTAGGCATTGACAAGATGGTGTTCGCGGGCGAAGCTGTACCTGGATCTAGACAGTGACAAGTTCTAGGTGGCGGAGGACGACCATGACGCACGACCTGAGCACCGTCCGGCAGATGTGGCAGCTCCTCGAGCCCGTCCATGCCGTCCTGTATTACGCGCCCGAAGCCTCCGAGGAGGCTGCGGCCTTGGGATATGCCATCGATGAGCGGTGGCCGAGCTACTTCCCCTACCGGGCCGCGCCTCTCGGGGCGGTCGACGCGCAGACGGTGAGCGATCTCTTCTACAGCTTCAATCCGGAGATGGTGGAGCGCTTCATGGCGCCGGCCTGGCGGAAGGTGACGCCGGAGCAGGTTCTGGTCGCGCGCCGTACCGCCATGGATCGGGTGCTGCGCCGGATCCTGGGAGACCGGATCGGCTCGCCGGAACTGGAGCGAGCCGCCCAGGTGGCGCGTCGCGTCGCCGAGGCGGCGGACCTCGCGGGCCGTCCGATGGCCGCCGCCAACGCCGCACTGCCCTGGCCGGACGAGCCGCACATGGTGCTCTGGCAGGCCGCCACCATCCTGCGCGAGCACCGGGGGGACGGGCACATCGCGGCGCTGCGTGCGCACGACATCGGGCCCATCGAAGCGCTCGTCACGCATGCCGCGGTCGGGGCCGCTCCCGTCGACGTGTTCGCCAGCCGCCAATGGACCCCCGAGCAATGGAACGCCGCCCGGGACCGTCTTGCCGCCCGCGGACTGGTGCGCGAAGGCGCGGGATCGGCGAGCGAAGGTGCGGGATCGGTGAGCGGTGGTGCGGGATCGGCGAGCGGTGGTGCGGGATCGGCGAGCGAGGGTGCGGGATTGGCCAGTGAGGATGCGCGATCGGCAAATGAAGGTGTGGTAGAGGCGACGGAAGAAGGAGTTCGAGTTCGCGCCGCAGTCGAGAAGCAGACCGACGAGCTCGCCGCCGGGCCGTGGGATTCGCTCACGTCGGATGAGGTCAAGGAGTTGGCGGATCTGCTGATGCCCATCGTCCTCGACATCGTCGGCACCGGGCTTCTCCCGATGCAGAGCACGCTCGGAATTGGAATGACCTACGACTACGAGCAACTCTAGTCGGGGTATTGCCTGATGCTGGCCGGACCATATCCCGCTCGGCGATGGGATATCGGGCGGTGGGGGTGGCGCTTGCGTACGGGGCCGCCCCTCCAAAGTCAAGGGCGCCTTCGGCGTCGCTTCGCGATGGACTTCGTCCACCCTTGACTTTGGAGCCTCTGCGGCCCCTGGGCAGGTGATGGGGGCAGGCTCCGCCTGCCCCGCCCTGGGTCGCGCCGCCCCCACCGCCGCCCACGTAAGGGAGTATGGGGGGATGGGGCCGTGACGTAACTTTCAATTGCTGGAATCGCCCGAAAATCGGATAGGTATATCTGGCTATACCTGTCCGCGAGGTGACAATATTCGATCTGCATTTCGCGTCTAGTGGTGCTGGTCGAGCGATATGATTTACTCGTGCGTTCGGTTCAGGTTGATCTCGATGAGGCGTCCACCATGGAATTGGTGGACGTCCTTGCGGTGATCGCCGCTGAACTCGCCGATCGAGAGGTGCCCGACTCTGCGGCGGCATGTCTGGAGCTGGCGGAGAGTTTGGCGGCCGCCTCCGATATGCAGGAAAGTGCGCTCGCGGGATTCGTCGGCCGGGTCGACGCTGCAGGGGAGCAAGCCCGGTGGGGCTATCCGTCCACTCAAGCGTGGCTGCGGTCGCGGCTGGGCATGCGGGACGGTCGGGCGAGGGAACGCCTCGTCCTGGCGCGACAGCGGCATCGCCTGCCGCAGGTGGCTGAACGGTTGGCGGCCGGGGAGTTGTCGTTCGGGTACGCCGTCACGGTGGCCGACTCGGTCGCCCGCCTGGACGACGCCGACTGCGCCAAGGCCGAGGCCATGTTGCTGGAGATGGCCGACCAGGGCTTTTCGGCGGGGAAGGTTGCTGCGTTCGGGCACCGCATCCGTGATGTCATCGCCGAGCGCGACGGCACCGAGGACGCGCCGGACGAGGACATCAAGCGTGGGTACGCCAAGTCCTGGCTGACGACCACGCGTTCGCTGGACGGCGGCCGGTATGTGAAGGGGTGGCTGAATCCCGAGGACGCCGCGATCTGGGACGGCACTCTGGCGCCGCTGGCCAAGCCGGCTGGGCCTGACGATCGTCGGGACGTGGCCGAGCGGACGGCGGCGGCGCTGTCGAGCGTGCTTTCGGGCGGGCATAAGGCCTCCAAGGTCACCGTCATCTGCGACCTGGAGACGCTCACCGGCGGTAACGCGCCGGGTCGGCTCACCGACGGGACGCCGGTCCCTGCCGTTCAGGTGCGCCGCGTCGCCCTCGCCGCTGGCGTATCGCCCCTCCTGCTCGGGCGGGGAAACACCCCGCTGTACCTCGGCCACCGGGAACGATTCGCCAGCGCCGCGCAACGGCAAGTCCTCGAAGCCCTCTACCTGACCTGTGCGGTACGGGGATGCGAGATCCCGGGGACGTTGTGCGAAGTGGACCACGTCCACGGATGGGCACTGGGCAACAGCCCCACTGACATCGATCAACTGACGCTCACCTGCGGGTGGCATAACCGCTTCAAGCACGCCAGCCCCAAGCAGATCCAGATCACCGAAGACGGGGACGGGCGCTACGTCTACCGGCTTCTGCCGCCTCGGGACGTGGCCGTGCCTCGGGCCACCAGTCCACCTTTCGACCAGGCCGCCTGACCGTCCAGGCCGCACTCCGAGTCACGGTGCGCGGCCTGGAGGCGCGCGGCCTGGAGCAGGATGGCTGTCGACATGACGGCTGGAAGGGTTGCGGATGGACGAGTACGCGGTGCCGATCATGCCGAGCCGTGACCTGGCGGAGACGGCGGCGTTCTACGGGCGGCTCGGGTTCGAGACGCGCGGGGCGGCGGCGGAGCGCCACGGCTACCTGATCCTTGTTCGGGGGACGGTGGAACTGCACTTCTGGCATGACCCCGATGTCGATCCGCTGAGCACTGCGAGCGGCTGCTATGTGCACGTCGGGGATGCCGATGCCCTCTATCGCGCGTGGCTGGAGGCCGGAGTCCCCGCCGATCCGGCGACGGGGAGCCGCCTGGTTCCGCCGTGGGACACCGATTACGGGATGCGCGAGTTCGCCCTCGTCGACCGCAGCGGCAACCTGCTCCGCATCGGCGCTCCCCTCGTCTGAGGGCGGCGGGCGGCTCGCCTTTCGGTGTTCGGAAGGGGGGTGTTGACCCTGGTCAGGCGTGGTGGAAGCGTGGGTGGTGATGACGAGGGGGGATCGTCATGATGGAGATCAAGAGCATTGAGAAGCCGGACGACCGGCGCGACTTCCCCAGAGGGCACGTGGAGGTCGTGAACATGTCCGGGCTGGTGTTCGGCAAGGCGACGTTCGAGCCGGGATGGCGCTGGACGGAGTCCATTCGCGACATCGCGGGCACCGAGCTGTGCGACGTCCACCACAACGGCTACGTCGTCGACGGGCGCATGCGGATACGGATGAGCGACGGCGCCGAACAGGAGGTCGGGCCCGGCGACGTGTTCGTCGTCTCGCCCGGTCACGACGCGTGGGTCCTCGGGGACGAGCCGTGCATCGTGCTCGACTTCGCCGGGAACATCGGCGACTACGCGAAGGCCCGCTGAGCAGGACGGGTGTCGGCAAGAGTTGCCGAGGTCCGCGGGGTCCCGCGGGCAGTAGATTCTAGAGATGGACGATCGGCCGACTCTTGACGACATCCGGCGGGCACCGAAGGTGCTGCTGCACGACCACCTCGACGGCGGTGTCCGGCCCGCGACGATCGTGGACCTGGCGCGGGACGGCGGGTACGGGGCGCTGCCCACCACGGACCCGGAGAACCTGCGGGCGTGGTTCGAGGAGGCGTCCAACTCCGGGTCGCTGGAACGGTACCTGGAGACGTTCTCGCACACCGTCGGGGTGATGCAGTCCGTCGAGGCGCTGACGCGGGTCGCGTACGAGTGCGCGGAGGACCTGGCGGCCGACGGGGTCGTGTACGCGGAGGTCCGGTACGCGCCTGAGCAGCATCTGGGCGGCGGGCTGACCCTGGAGCAGGTCGTCGAGGCGGTGCTGGACGGGTTCGCGAAGGGCCGGCGGGACTTCGGGATCCGGGTCGGGACGCTGGTGACGGCGATGCGGCACCAGGCGCGGTCGATGGAGATCGCGGAGCTGGCCGTCCGGTACCGGGACCTCGGGGTGGTCGGGTTCGACATCGCGGGCGCGGAGGCGGGCTACCCGCCGACCCGGCACCTGGACGCGTTCGAGTACCTGCAGCGGGAGAACGCGCACTTCACCATCCACGCGGGGGAGGGGTTCGGGCTGCCGTCGATCTGGCAGGCGATCCAGTGGTGCGGCGCGGACCGGCTCGGGCACGGGGTGCGGATCATCGACGACATCGAGGTGGACGGGGACGAGGCGCGGCTCGGGCGGCTCGCCGGATACGTGCGGGATAAGCGGATCCCGCTGGAGATGTGCCCGACGTCGAACATCCAGACGGGGGCGGCGAAGTCGATCGAGGAGCATCCGATCGGGCTGCTGCGGCGGCTGAGCTTCCGGGTGACGGTGAACACCGACAACCGGCTGATGAGCGGGACGACGCTGTCGCGGGAGTTCGCGAAGCTGCGGGACGCGTTCGGGTACGGGTGGGACGATCTGCAGTGGTTCACGGTGAACGCGATGAAGTCGGCGTTCGTGCCGTTCAACGAGCGGCTGGAACTGATCAACGGGGTGATCAAGCCCGGATTCGCGCAGCTCAAGTGGAGCGGCGCGCGGCCCCTGGCATGATCGGGCCATGACCATTCGCTCCACCGGCGGACGCATCGCCGCGTACGTGTGGCTGGTGTTCGCCGCGCTCAACATCATCGACCTGGTGTTCGGCGTCACCGGCGACGCCACGTACTCGCTGACCGCCTTCACCATCGCGGTCCTGCTGCTGCTCGGCTGCGGGATCGCGTACACGGTCGGGCTGCGTCCGGCGATCATCGGGGACGAGGACGCGGTGACCGTCCGCAACCCGCTGCGGGAGACGCGGGCGCCGTGGCCGGCGGTCCGGGAGATCGTGGGGACGAGCGCGCTGACCGTGAAGTTCGACGGTCCGGACGGGCGGGAGCTGGAGACGCGGGCGTGGATACACCAGACGTCGCCGCGCGCGCAGGCGAAGGCGGAGGAGCGGGCGCGCAGGTCGCAGGACCCGGCGGCGGCGGCGCTGAAGGGCCGGACGCCGGCGGCGTACGCGGCGCAGCAGCTGAACGAGATCCGGGAGCGGCAGCGGACGAAGGCGAAGTCGGGAGCGCCGGACCGGGCCGCGGAGGCGAAGGCGGAGGAGGCCGCCGCGACCGGGACGATCAGCTGGTCGGTCCCGGCCGTGGCGTCCCTCGCGGCGCCCGCGGTGGTGCTGGCCGGGCTGCTGATCGCGGGCGCGGTCAGGTGAGGGCGAGGGCGGCGGAGACGTCCTCGCGGAGGGCGTCGAGATCGGCCGCGGCACGTTCGCGGGCTGCGGCGACGTCGCCGGACACCGGGTGGACGACCTCCAGGTAGCACTTCAGCTTCGGTTCCGTACCGGACGGGCGGATGACGACGCGCGCGCCGCCGAGGCGGAACCGCAGGCCGTCGGTGGGCGGCAGGCCGTCCACGCCGCCGGACAGGTCGTCGAACGCCTCGACGGAGCGTCCGCCGAGCTCGGCGGGCGGGTTCGCGCGCAGCCGCGCCATCGCGCCGGCGATCAGCGACAGGTCGTCGACCCGCACCGAAAGCTGGGACGTGGCGTGCAGCCCGTACCGGCGGGCCTGGTCGTCGAGCAGGTCGAGCAGGGTGCGGCCTTCGCGGCGCGCCTCGGCGGCGAGCGCGGCGACCGCGAGGGCCGCGCCGATGCCGTCCTTGTCGTTCACCAGGACGCCCCGGTCGTCGCCGACGCTGTAGCCGAGCGCCTCCTCGTAGCCGAACACGAGCCGGTCGCCCGGCCCGCCCGCCTTCATGATCCACTTGAAGCCGGTGAGGGACTCGGCGGACCGGACCCCGTGCCCGCGCGCGATCGACGCCAGCAGCGACGACGACACGATCGTGGTCACGACGAGGCGGTCGTCCCCGGCGGTGTGCCGCAGCACGTGCTCGGCGAGCAGCCCGCCGACCTCGTCGCCGGTCAGCGCCCGCCAGCCGTCCGGCGTCGGGACAGCGACGGCGCAGCGGTCCGCGTCCGGGTCGTTGGCGATCACCAGATCGGCGTCCCGGTCCCGGGCGAGCGCGAGGGCCAGGTCGAGCGCGCCCGGCTCCTCCGGGTTCGGGAACGCGACGGTCGGGAAGTCGGGATCGGGGTCCGCCTGCTCGGGGACGACGACCGGCGCCGGGAACCCGGCCCGCTCGAACGCCGCGAGGAGGACGTCGCGCCCGACGCCGTGCATCGGCGTGTAGACGATCGAGATGTCGCGGTCGCCGCCCAAGCGGAGGTCCGACACGGCGTCCAGGTAGAGGCGGGCGTCGTGGTGGACGGTCCAGTCCGAGCCGAGCGGCAGCTCGTCCACCCGGCCGACCGCGTCGATCGCGGCGGAGATCTCCGCGTCCCGCGGCGGGACGATCTGCGCGCCGTCCGCCCAGTACACCTTGTAGCCGTTGTCGCGCGGCGGGTTGTGGCTCGCCGTCACCATGACGCCCGCGACGATGTCGTCGAACGACCGCGTGAAATGGGCCAGCACCGGCGTCGGCACCGGGTCGGCGAACACCTCGGGACGCAGCCCGGCGCCGCTGAGCACCGCCGCGGTGTCCTGCGCGAACCGGCGGGACCCGTGCCGCGCGTCGAACCCGACGATCACGCGGCCGCCGGGCGGCAGGCACGCGGCGAGGCCCGCCGCCGCCCGCATCACCGTCACCCGGTTCATCCGGTTCGGGCCGGCGCCCAGCTCGCCGCGCAGGCCCGCCGTCCCGAACTCCAGCCGGGACCCGAACCGGTCCGCGAGGGCCCGGTCGTCGCCCGCGTCCAGGATCGCGCGCAGCTCGGCGCGGGTGCCCGGGTCCGGGTCCTGCGCCAGCCACTCCTCGGCGTATCCGCGAAGGTCGCTCATGCTCACAGCTTCGTCAGGACGGTGCCGAGCAGCTCGCCCATCCGGCCCGCCGCCGCACGGCCCGCCGCGAGGACCTCCTCGTGATCGAGGGGCTCGCCCGACAGGCCCGCCGCGATGTTCGTGACCAGCGAGATCCCCAGCACGTCCGCGCCGCCCTGCCGGGCCGCGATCGTCTCCAGCACCGTCGACATCCCGATCATGTCAGCGCCCATCGTCCGCAGCATCCGGATCTCCGCCGGCGTCTCGTACGTCGGGCCCCGGAACGCCGCGTAGACGCCCTCCGACAGCGTCGGGTCGACCTCCTTCGCCAGCGCCCGCAGCCGCGCCGAGTACGCCTCCGTCATGTCCAGGAACGCCGGCCCCGTCAGCGGGTTCGCGCCCGACAGGTTCAGGTGGTCGGAGATCAGCACCGGGTCGCCGACCCGCTGGTGCTCGGGCCGCAGCCCGCCCGCCGCGTTCGTCAGGACGACCGTGCCGGCGCCCGCCGCCAGCGCCGTCCGGACGCCGTGCACCACCGCGTCCACGCCGCGCCCCTCGTACAGGTGCGTCCGGCCGAGGAACACCAGCGCCCGGTGCCCGCCGACCTCCACGATCCGCACCTTGCCCGCATGGCCCTCGACGGCGGGCGGCGCGAACCCCGGCAGCAGCGTGACGGGCAGCTCGTCGTCCGGCGCGCCGAGCGCGTCGGCCGCCGGAACCCAGCCCGACCCCATCACCAGGGCCACGTCGAAGGAGTCGATGGAGGTGCGCTCCCGCAGCTCGTCGGCCGCGGCCCGCGCCAGGTCAAAAGCGTCGTTGCTCACATCGCCGACACTACCGCCGTGCGGCGGGCCGACCGGGACAGGTCGCCCGGGCCGGGTCGCCGGGCAAGGGCGGGTCAGTCGCCCAGGGACTTGCAGGGGCGGGTGCGGAGGTCCTTGACGTAGTCGTCGGGCGCGCCGGCCGCCTCGGCGGCGTCGGCGAGGATGCCGAGGTAGTGCGCGGACGGCAGGCCGCCCTCGTAGTCGTCCAGGACGTACAGCCAGCACAGCGCGTCGCCGTCCAGCGTCTGCACCCGGACGCGGATCTTGCGGTAGACGCCGAGCGCGGCGCCCTCCCACGCGTCCAGCTCCTTCTCGTCGAAGGCCGGGACGTCGTAGATCACCACGAAGACCTGCTCGAAGTCGTCCTCGACGACGGTGGCGAGGGCCCCGTCGAAGCCCTGGCCGCCGAAGGTCAGCCGCCAGCCGGTCAGCCAGCCGGTGCCGCGCATGGGCGAGTGCGGAGCCCGGCTCGCCATCTGCTCGGGGTCCATGTTGGAGGCGTACGCCGCGTACAGAGCCACGTTGGCCGAGCCTACGCCACGCGGGGCGCCGCGACGGGAACGGAGCCGGGATCGCGGGGCGCCGGTCTTATCACTGGTCCGAGTAGGAAACAATGGGAGATGTGACCCGCATCGTGATCATCGGAGGAGGACCGGGCGGCTACGAGGCCGCACTCGTCGCGGCGCAGCTCGGCGCGGACGTGACCGTCATCGAGCGGGACGGGCCCGGCGGCGCGTGCGTGCTCACCGACTGCGTCCCCTCCAAGACGCTCATCGCCACGTCGACCCGCATGGCGGTCATGTCCGAGTCCGCGGGGCTCGGGCTGCGCTTCAGCGGCGGCCCCGACGGCATCGTCGGCGGCCTCGAGGTCGACATGGCGAACGTCAACAAGCGGGTGAAGGACCTCGCGCGCGCCCAGTCGTTCGACGTCGCGGAACGGCTCGCCTACGAGGAGGTCAAGATCGTCCGGGGCGAGGCGCGGCTGGTGGAGCCGCACGTCGTCGCGGTCGGGGAGCGGCGGATCCGGGCCGACATCGTGCTGATCGCGACCGGCGCGACGCCGCGGGTGCTGCCCGGCGCCGAGCCGGACGGGGAGCGGATCCTCAACTGGCGGCAGCTGTACGACCTGCCGGAGCTGCCCGAGGAGCTGATCGTGGTCGGGTCCGGCGTCACCGGCGCCGAGCTGGCGGGCGCGTACCTGTCGCTCGGGTCGAAGGTCACGCTGGTGTCCTCGCGGGACCGGATCCTGCCGACGGAGGACGCCGACGCGGCGGCCGTGCTGCAGGAGGTGTTCCTGCGGCGCGGGATGAACGTGATGTCGCGGTCGCGGGCCGCGAGCGTGGAGCGGTCCGGGAACGGCGTGATCGTCACGCTGGAGGACGGCGGCAAGGTCGAGGGCACGCACTGCCTGATGACGGTCGGGATGGTGCCGAACACCACGGGCATCGGCCTGGAGGAGGTCGGCGTCGCCTGCGACAAGCGCGGGTTCGTGGAGGTCGACAAGGTCTCCCGGACGTCCGTGCCGCACATCTACGCCTCGGGCGACTGCACCGGCATCCTGATGCTGGCGTCCGTGGCGGGGATGCAGGGCCGGATCGCGATGTGGCACGCGCTCGGCGAGGCCGTCCAGCCGCTGAAGCTGGGGTGGGTCGCGTCCAACATCTTCACCGACCCCGAGGTGGCGTCGGTCGGCGTGACGCAGCAGATGGTCGACTCCGGCGACGTCAACGCCCGGACGGTCATGCTGCCGCTGTTCACCAACGCGCGCGCCAAGATGCAGGGCTTCGAGGACGGCTTCGTGAAGTTGTTCTGCCGGCCGTCCACGGGGATCGTGCTGGGCGGCGTCATCGTGGCGCCGCGGGCGAGCGAGCTGATCCTCGGCGTGTCGATCGCCGTGCAGCAGCACCTGACGGTCGACCAGGTCGCGCACACGTTCGCGGTGTACCCGTCGCTGTCGGGCAGCATCACGGAGGCCTCGCGCCGCCTGATGTCCGAGCACGCGTACTAGGACGCGCCGGACGGCGCCGCCCCGGGCCGTCAGCGGCGGTCGGGCGGGTGGAGGCCGTGCCGGTGCAGGCGGGACCGGCGCAGGTCCTCGGCGCTGATCGCGACCGTGAGGGTGCTGGCGACGAACGCCAGCAGCGGGACGGCGGCGCGCACCCACGCCGGGCCCGGGAGCAGCGCCAGCAGCAGGCAGACCGGGACCATCACGTACAGGTGGCGCAGCATCAGCCGGCCGCGCCAGCCCGCGTCGGTGAGGTCGTGCCGCACCCAGTCGCGGTTGCGGGGCGGGAGCCGGAACCCCAGGGCGTACCGGATCCGGCCTAACGGACCCGGGTCGCCTGGTATGCGGGTCATGCGCGGGAGACCACCTCAGAAGCCGCCGAAGTCGTTGCCGCCCCAGTCTCCTCCGCCGCCGCCGAAGTCGCCGCTGCCGAAGTCCCAGCCGCCGCCGACGTCGCCGCCGTCCCCGCCGAAGCCGCCGTCACCGCCGCCGAACCCGTCCCCGCCGAAGCCATCGCCGTAGTAGCCGCCGCCCCAGCCGAACCCGCCGCCCATCATCGAGCCGAGCGCGGTGCCGAGCAGCAGGCCGCTGAGCAGGTCGAAACCGCCGTAGCCGTAGTAGTAGCCGCCGGCGTAGGGCGCGTAGGCGGGGCCCGCATCCCAGTACGGGCGCCGGGCGTCCCCGTACGGGACCATCCGGACGTCCGGGTCGCCGCCCTCCAGGACGGCGCGGGCGTCCGCCGCGCAGGCCGGCACGGACCGGGCCACGCCGCCCGGAGGCGCCCACGTCACGTCCTGGACGGACGGCCCGTGCTGCGGGTTGAAGAAGCACGGCGGGCGGCGCTCGGGCACGGGCTCGCCGGCCAGCCGGGCGCGGGTCGCGGTCATGTAGTACCGGCCGTCCTCCAGCGCGGTGGTGACGGCCTGCATGTCCTGGGGCTTCTGGGCGCGCTCGGTCGCGGTCTTGGCCTTGTCGTAGGAGTTCATGGCGCGCTCGTAGTCGGCGCGGGTGTCCGGATCGAGGCCGGGGTCCATGACGTTGAGGTCGAGCCGGGCGATGTCCTCGCCGAGCAGGGTGACGTCCTCCTGGACGCCCTGCTTCAGGTCGGCCATCTGCCGGGCGTGCCGCTCGCGGCGCCGCTTGCGGGCGACGAGGACGACGCTGGTGACCGCCGCCGCGATCACGATGAGGACGCCGATCACGACGTACCCGACGACCGCGCCGGACTTGGCCTTGTCGTCGACCTTCTTCTCGGCGAGGTTCCCGAACTGGATCAGCCGCTGCTTGAGCGGCGACCCGTCGGTGCGGGTGACGAGCTGGTTGATCTCGTTGGTGTCGAGCTTCTTGGAGATCCCGCCCATCCGGGTGCCGTCGGCGGTGATCGCCACGTACGTCTGGCCCTTGCCGACGCGGTTCGCGACGGCCTTCAGCATCTGCCCGACCTGCGGCCCGCTGACGTCGTTCCGGACGACCACGGCGCGGATGTCGGCGTCGTGGTCGCCGTCCAGCGCCGACCGGACCTGCTGCTGGTCGGCCGCCGACAGGTTCGCGCCGGAGTCGGTGGTCACGTACAGGCGCGAGCCGAGCAGGCCCTTGGCGATCTGCCCGACGGTGTCGGCGGGCAACGAGGCCGCCTGACCGGCCGTGACCTGGGCGGACGCGGCCTGCGAGGATGCGGCGTGCGCGGGTGCGGCCAGGGCGGGGGCCGCGAGGCCCGCCAGCACGGCCACGGCGAGGACCACCGCCGATACCGCGGCGCGGAGCACCGGCCGGACGGTACGGATCTCGGAACTCATGGTTTCAGTCTGCCCCCTCATCAGGGCCGACGACCGGGCCGCCGCACGCGTTCCGTAAAAACCGCCTTTAGTGACGAACGAGACACCCCCGTCCAAATCGGGCTGGACGGGGGTGTCGCGGCGCGGGACGCGCGTCAGTCCTTGATCTCGCAGATGACGGCCCCGGACGAGACGGTCTGGCCGACCTCGGCGGTCAGGCCGGTGATCGTGCCGGCCTTGTGCGCGGTGAGCGGCTGCTCCATCTTCATCGCCTCCAGGACGACGATGGTGTCGCCCGCCGCGACGGTCGCGCCGTCCTCCACGACCGTCTTGACGATCGTGCCCTGCATCGGGCTGACCAGGGAGTCACCGGACGCCTGGGCGCCGCCGCCCTTCTTGCCGCCGCGCCGCTTGCCCGGCGCCGCCTTCCCGGCCGCGGGGGCCGCGGACGCGCCCAGCCCGGCGGGCAGCACGACCTCGATGCGCTTGCCGCCGACCTCCACGGTGACGTGCTCGCGCTCGCCCGCCTCGGCCTCCTCGCCCGCGGCGGACGGGTCGAACGGCTCGATCGTGTTGTCGAACTCGGTCTCGATCCACCGCGTGTGGACGCTGAACGGCGTCTCGTCGTCGGCGGGCACGAACGCCGGGTCGTCCAGCACCACCCGGTGGAACGGCAGCACGGTCGGCATGCCGTCGATCACGAACTCGTCCAGCGCCCGCCGCGCCCGCTCGGCGGCCTGCCGCCGGGTCGCGCCGGTCACGATCAGCTTGGCGATCAGCGAGTCGAACGCCTGCGGGACGGTCTGCCCGGCGACGTAGCCGGAGTCCAGCCGGACGCCGGGGCCGTGCGGCGGGTCGAACGCGGTCAGCGTGCCGACCGCGGGCAGGAAGCCGCGGCCCGCGTCCTCGGCGTTCAGCCGGAACTCGAACGAGTGGCCGCGCAGCTCGGGGTCGCCGTAGCCGATCTCCTCGCCCTCGGCGATCCGGAACATCTCGCGGACCAGGTCGACGCCCGCGACCTCCTCGGTCACCGGGTGCTCGACCTGGAGCCGGGTGTTGACCTCCAGGAACGAGATCGTCCCGTCCTGGCCGACGAGGAACTCGCAGGTTCCGGCGCCGACGTAGCCGGCCTCCTTCAGGATGGCCTTGGACGAGCTGTACAGCAGCTCCAGCTGCTCGTCCGACAGGTACGGCGCGGGGGCCTCCTCGACGAGCTTCTGGTGGCGGCGCTGCAGCGAGCAGTCGCGGGTCGACACGACGACCACGTTGCCGTGCTTGTCGGCCAGGCACTGGGTCTCCACGTGCCGCGGCTTGTCCAGGTACCGCTCGACGAAGCACTCGCCGCGGCCGAACGCCCCGACCGCCTCGCGGACCGCCGACTCGTACAGCTCGGCGACCTCCTCCAGCTTGCGGGCCACCTTCAGGCCGCGGCCGCCGCCGCCGAACGCCGCCTTGATCGCGATCGGCAGGCCGTGCTCCTCGGCGAACGCGACGACCTCGTCGGCGCCCGACACCGGGTCCTTGGTGCCGGCGACCAGCGGCGCGCCGACCTTCTGGGCGATGTGCCGGGCCTGCACCTTGTCGCCGAGCGCGGTGATCGCGGCGGGCGGCGGGCCGATCCAGGTCAGCCCGGCGTTCTCGACGGCCGCGGCGAAGTCGGCGTTCTCCGACAGGAACCCGTAGCCGGGGTGGACGGCGTCCGCGCCGGCCTCGGCCGCGATCTTCAGCAGCTTGTCGATGTCCAGGTAGCTGTCCGCGGCGGTCTGGCCGCCCAGGGCGTACGCCTCGTCGGCGACCCGTACGTGCAGCGCCTCCAGATCGGGTTCGGCGTACACCGCCACACTGGCCAGCCCCGCATCGCGACAGGCACGGGCTATACGAACCGCGATCTCACCGCGGTTGGCGATCAGGACCTTGCGCACGTGGGTCTCCTCCCTAAACCTCGCACGCAGTCTAGATAACCGCCGTTCGAGGTTTTCGTAAGGCCCTCCTTATTGCACCGGGATGCCAACTTTCAGGCGAGTTGCCGCTGAGTGGGACCGTGCGCCCGCCCCTGCCCCGCAAGGGCTCCGGGCATGCGGGCAAGGGCTCCGGGCATGCGGGCAAGGGCTCCGGGCATGCGGGCAAGGGCTCCGGGCATGCGGAAGGCCCGCGCCTCGGGGAGGCGCGGGCCTTCGCGGTCGGACGCGGTCCCCGGGCCGCGCCGGGGCGCGGTGGCGGCCCGGAGGCGCGTCCGGACGTCTCAGCTCCGGTTGTACCGGCGGTTGAACCGCTCGACGGCCCCCGTGGTGTCCAGGACCTGCTGGCGGCCCGTGTAGAACGGGTGGCTCGCGGACGAGACGTCCACGTCGACCAGCGGGTAGGTGCGGCCGTCCGTCCACTCGATCGTGCGGTCCGTCTCGGCCGTCGACCGGGTCAGGAAGGCGTAGTCCGCACCGCGGTCGCGGAAGACCACGGGCCGGTACTCCGGGTGGATCCTGTTCCTCATCGTTCCCTCCCTGGTGCTCGGCTGTTCACCCCTGCCAACAGGGTGGGAACGGTTTTCATTCCCCGATCCCGAGAGGTCCGCCCGGAGGCCGCCGCGCCGGTGTATCTTCGCCACTGATCAGCCTCGTCAGCGAGCGGAACGCAGGAAGGGGCCGGATGGCTTGCCGTTGGACCCGGGCCGGACTCGCGGCGGCCCTGGCCTGCTGCCTGGCGGCGCCGTCGTCCGCCGCCCGGAGCGGACCGTCCGTCCTGGACGCCGTCACCACCCGGCAGCTCACCGCCGCCGCCGGGACCCTGCTCCAGGGGCGCTCCGAGGCGCTCGTCCAGCGGCCCGCGCGCGACCACCCCGACGTGCCCACCGAGGTGCTCGGGGTCCGGATCTCCCCGCGCGTCGCCCGCGTCCAGGAGCGGGCCTTCCGCCAGCTGGAGAACAGCAACCGCGCCCCCGTCGAGGGCGGCCCCGCCTACACCGGCGCCCGCACCAGCCTGGACGTCCGGCGCGCCCTCCGGGCCGGCGACCGGATCACCCTGGACGCCGTCGAGCACACCGTCGTCCGGTACGGGACCGGCAAGGTCACCCAGTCGGTGCCGCGCCGGTTCGACTTCCGCCGGCGCGGCGACGACATCGTCCTGGTGGGCGAGCGCGTCCTCGACCCGAACGCGCGGCCGGTCAACGACCCGGCCCCGCGCTCCCGCTGAGCGCGCCCTTTCCGGCATTGCGGGGCGTTCTTCCGGAAAGCCCGCCGAGGGGCCGCTCTGAAATGCCTTTGACGGACAGTAATTAAGCGGGTCACGGCATTGCGGAGCGTCGCCGCGCGGTGGCACCGGGACGCGAAACCTCCACCTGGCGGGGGTTGTGTGGCCACATCCGGCCACGCGCGAACGGCGGGATTACGGGTGTTTCGTCGCCCGATCTCCGATGTGCCGCTGGATTCCCGTGATCGGGGAGGCGTAGGCTGGCGCCATTCTTTCGCAGTGCGGCAGGACCGGAAAACGTTCCAGTTGACGTCCCGCCCGTCCCGGCGGGCGGGGCCGGCAACGGATCGGCGACGGAGGGTCGAAGCGATGAGCGGTGACAAGCGCGGCGCCAACCTCGGCGAGCTGGAGGAGCTGTCCCGGATCTTCAGCAAGCACTCCAAGAACCTGGACGCCCTGATCAGGGACCTCAACGGCCGCACCGTCAGCAGCAGCGCCGCCTGGTGGGGCCCCGGCGCCGACCGGTTCCGCAGCGCCTGGGCCGAGGCCAAGACCGCCTTCGACAAGATGGCCCTCGCCCTCGAACAGGGCAGCCAGGACATCCGCAAGTCCCAGCAGAACATCGAGGCCGCCACGCGCTGACGGCTCGACACGGACCGCGGGTCCCGGCCCATCCCCCCGAGGCCGGGACCCGCATCGTTCTCCCCTTCGGGCCCAGCCGCAGGCCGTCCCCCGCGGGCCCAGCCGCAGGCCGTCCCCGGCGGGCCCCCGCCCCGCCCGGGCCCGGCGCTAGTCGGATGTGACGGGAGGCGGGAGCGCCACCTGGATCTGGGTGGCGGCCCCGGCCGCGACGAACAGGCCGCGGCCGGTCGGCCCGGCCAGCGGGGCGTTGCGGGGCAGGCGCAGGCCGAACAGGTCGCCGTCGTCCGGCGACTCGACCGACAGCAGGACCCCGGAACGGGACCGGCGCGCGTCGGCGAGGAAACCGCGGTAGCCGCGGCCGATGTCGGCGGTCGTGCCGCCGACCACGACCGCGTGCTCGCCGTCCCGCGCGGTGCGCAGGACGTCGCGGAGGGCGTCGTCCATGTCCGTCTCGTCGAGGAGCTCGGCGTCGTCGACGACGACGGCGTAGCGGTGCTCGTCGCCGATCGCCTGATCGAGGTCGTCCGGGCCGGAGTCGGACGTCAGCACCCCGAGGACGCCGGGCCGCCCGGACAGCAGCCGCAGCGGCGACCGGCGCGGCGTGACCAGCACGACCGGGACGAGCCCGCCGCCGACCGCCGGGTCCAGCAGCGAGTGGACGATCGTGCGCAGCGTGGTGGAGCGGCCCGAGCGGGGCGGTCCGGCGACGGTGAAGCCGGGGCCCTCGTTCAGCAGGTCGGCGCCGACGGGGGCGAGGGTGTCGCCGCCGACCCCGACGAGGGCCCAGAGCGCCGACGGGGCGAGGAACGCCTCGTCCAGCGCCATCGCCTCGCGGTAGGTGACGCGGACGGGCAGCTCGTCGACGTGCAGGGGCCGCTGGCGGCGGGGGAGGCGGCCGTAGCGGGCGACGGAGGCGCGCGCGATCTCCTGGAGGGCGGCGACCTGCGCGGTGCCGGACGGGTCGTCGCCGAGCAGGCCGATCTGCGACTCGCGGGGCGCGGCGCCGGGCGCGGCCGGTTCGAGGGCCCGGCCGGGCGGCATCGCGGCGGGGACGTGCTTGTCCTGCAGCCCGGCGTAGCCGTAGTCGTTCGGGTCGGCCATCCGCAGCACGAGCCGCCGGTCGAAGACCGTGGAGATCTGCCCGCCGAGGCCGGTGCGGTCGCCGGTGAAGACGGCGCGCAGGCCGACGGCGGCGCCCTCGCGCAGCAGCCGGAGCGTCTGGTCGACGAGGCGGCCGTAGTCGTAGTGCTCGAACGCGCCGAGGAACCCCTCCCACCGGTCGAGGAGCAGCACCATCCAGGGGAGCCGGTCGGTGGCGGCGACGGCGGCGCGCTGCTCGGCGAGCGACGCGAACCCGGCCTCGGCGAGGAGCTGCTGGCGGCGCGCGACCTCGGCGGCGAGCGCGGTGAGGAGGCGCTCGCAGCGGTCGAGCTGGTCGCGGGTGACGACGGCGCCGCAGTGTGGCAGCGAGATCAGCGGCAGGAGCGCGTTGGCGCCGCAGTCGACGGCGTACAGGTGCGCGTCGTAGGGGGAGCAGGCGCCCGCGAGGGACCCGGCGATGGTGCGCAGCGCCGTGGACCGCCCGGACTGCGGCGACCCCGCGATGTACAGGTGGCCGCCGGCCGGCAGGTCGAGGACGAGCGGCTCGCGCGACTGGACGGCCGGCAGGTCGGTGATCCCGAACGGGATCGCGGGGACGTCCACGACGGAGCCGCCCGCGGCGGTGCGCGGGGTGAGCCGGACCTGCTCGGGCAGCGGGGTGAGCCACGGCGACGGCTGCCGGGCGATCCCGGCGCGGCGGGCGGCCTCGTCGACGGCCTGGACGAGGACGGCGAGGTCGGTGGCGGGCGTGTCGCCGGCGCCGCCGGCCGGGTCCGGGGCCGCGGGCAGCGGGTGCCCGAGGCCCTGCCAGGGCAGCGGCAGGACGCTGGTCCGCCGGCCGGCGGGCCCGGCGCGGCGCCCGCCGATCCGGGCGGACTGGACGGCGTGCGGCGCCGCCGAGCCGGACCGGACGTAGCAGCGGCCCGGCGTGGACTTGGCGATGCGGGCGGCCTCGGGCCCGTCGATGACGTCGGTGGACTCGTCGGGGTCGGTGACGCGCAGCGCGATCCGCAGGTTGGTGTTGGCGCGGATGTCGGCGGTGACGACCCCGGCGGGCCGCTGCGTGGCGAGGATCAGGTGGACGCCGAGGGACCGGCCGCGGCGGCCGATGTCGACGAGCCCGGCGACGAAGTCGGGCAGCTCGGCGACCATCGCGGCGAACTCGTCGATGACGAGCACGAGGCGGGGCAGGGCGCCCGCCGCGTCGTTGTGGTCGTCGATGTCCTTGGCGCCGGCCCGCAGCAGGACCTCCTCGCGGCGGCGGAGCTCGGCGGCGAGGGATTCGAGGGCGCGTTCGGTGGCGTGCCCGTCGAGGTCGGTGACCATGCCGACGGTGTGGGGGAGGCGCGCGCAGTCCTTGAACGCGGCGCCGCCCTTGTAGTCGATGAGGACGAACGTCATCTCGTCGGGGCGGTTCGCGACGGCGAGGGACGCGATGAGCGTCTGCAGCAGCTCGGATTTGCCCGCGCCGGTGGTTCCGGCGATGAGGGCGTGCGGGCCGTCGGTGCGCAGGTCGATCTCGTAGGGCTGCCCGGGACGTCCCGGCCGGTCGCCGGAGCCCAGCCCGATGGGGACGCGCGTGCTGCGGCCGCCGGTGCGCGACCAGGACTGGAGGATGTGCTCGGCGGTGGGCTCGGCCATGTCGAGCAGGTCCAGGAGCCGGACGTTCGACGGGATGGCCTCCTGCGCGTCTTCGCGGGACACGTCCCGTACGGGGGCCAGCGCGCGCGCCACGCGTTCGGTCCACGCCGGGGACACCTGGTCGGCGAGCACGGGACCGAGGTCGTCGAGGCCCTGCCCGCGAACGTGGACGAAGGACGGGTACTGCGGGTCCCACTCGGCGACGGCGTTGCACTCTTCGGGGAGGAGGCGCTCCTCGTCGTCCACGCAGATAGCGTGGATGCCGTACTCGACGCCGCGCGACAGCAGCATCGGCATGCCGGGTATGCGGCGCAGTGCGCGCGCGCCGTCCAGCACGAGGAGGATGTTGTAGGGGACGGCGTCCGCGGCCTTGCCCTTCCCGAAGAACGCGGACTCGGCCTGCGCGGCCCGGCGCCGTTCCGTCACGCGGATCGCGAGTTCGGTGACGCGGTGCGCCGCGGACTCGGGGTCGGCGCCGACGAGCGCCACGCACTCCTCGCCCTCGCGCGGCGCGCAGTGCGGCAGCCACCGCACCCAGTTCCACTCGTCGCCCGCGTGCTGGTCGGCGGACAGCACGATGATCGCGAGGTCGCGGGGGCTGTGCAGGACGGCGGCCTGCGCGACGAGCCAGCGGGCGAGCGCCCGGGACGCGGGGCGCGGCCCGGTCAGCCCGAGCACGCCGAGCTCGCCAAGCGGCAGCGCGACGGGCACCAGGCGGGCGGGCGGCACCGGCAGCGCGCCGGCATCGCCGCCCGTGGGGTCGGTCAGCTCGATGCGGGCGGGCAGGTCGGCGACGCCGAGCCGCAGGTGCAGCGCGTCGGGGTCCTCGCGGCGGCGCTCCCACAGGCGGCGGCGCGGGCCCGTCGCGGTCAGCAGCACCTCGGCGGGGTCGGGGTACAGGGCGCGGCGCTCGGCCTCGTCCTCGCGGCGCAGCCCGTCCAGCTCGCCGCCGAACGCGTCGGCCCTGCGCTGGTACTCCTTCAGCGCCTTCTTGTACGACTTGCGGCCGTGCATCCGGTCGCCGGCCCATTCGCCGACCGTCATCACCGGCCACGCCAGCGCGAACAGCGCCCACCACCACTGGTGCAGGCCGAACGCCATGGCGAGGCCGAACACCGCGAACAGGATCGCGCCGAACAGCCGGAGCCGCTCGCGCGGGTTCCGCTCGGGCCGCTTCGGGACCTCCAGCGTCCGGACGCGGTGCGCGGGCGCGAGCCGGGGCGGCCGGTTGAACGCCAGGCCGCCCTCGGGCAGCGGCTCCAGGTGGGTGTCGGGCGCGGCGCTCGGCGCGAGGGTCAGCACGCTCGCGCCGACCGTGAGCATCCCGCCCATCGGCCAGACGGTCCGCGCGGTCAGCGGTTCGCCGTCGAGCCTGGCGGCGCCCTGCATCGTCATCGCGGACGCCTCGACCTCCACCGCGTCGCGGCCGACCGTGAGCCGCAGCGACCGGGCCGGGATCGACGGGTCGCCGAGCACGACGTCCACCTCGTCGCCGGACCCGATCGTGGTGACGCCGAGGCCGAGCCGGTGCACCGGCCCCGCCGCGGGCCCGCCGACGACCCGGACCTCGACCAGCCCGGTCGGCTCGGCGAGGACGGTCGCGGCGGCGGCGCCCCGCTCGACCGCGACGACCGCGCCGTCCCGCAGCTCCTTGGCGGCGAGCGCCTGCGGGTCGAGCATCCGCCCGTCCATCCACAGCGCCCCGCGCTCGGCGGACGGGCCCGCGGCTGGGACGCGCGGCGCCCGCGGCGCGCCGGTGAGCAGCGCCTCCTTGGAAAGCAGCGCCTCCTTGGAGAAGCGGGGGGCGGGGATCCCCTCGGCCGCGGGCGCCGGCGCGTCGAGCGCCGCGGTCAGCGACCGCGCGACCCCGGCGACGGTGATCCCGGAGTCCATGTCGATGACGACGTCGCGTGGTCCGCCGCCGGTCAGCGCCGTGAACGAGATCCGCATCCGAGCCCTCCATCGCGCGCCGCCCCGCGCCGCCGGCGCTGCCGTCCGGGCCAGCTTAATTAGCGGGGCCCGCAGATTCCGGCGAAGCCGGTTCGGGCGGCGGCGGGGCGTCCCGGCCTCACGCCGCGCGGGACGCCGACGCGCGGGACGCGGCGACGATGGTCCTGAGCGCGTCGTCCATCGGCGTCGGCGCCATGCCGAAAACGGACTGGAAGGCCGAGGAGTCCAGGACGTACGGCCTGTCGAACTGGTAGCGGGTCTCCCGCAGCTCCTTGAGCATCGGGTTGGCGAGCCCCAGCGCCGTGAAGACGGGCCGCGGCACCTCCTGGATGCGCGGGGCGGGCGCGCCGGCGATCCGGCACAGCCGCTCGGCGACCTCCCGCGTCGACACGGCGGGCCCGGTCGGGATGTGCCAGGCCCGGCCGTAGGCGCGCTCGTCCGTGCCGGCGATGGCGAGCGCCTCGGCGACGTCGGGCAGGTACGTCCAGGCGTGCGGGATCGAGGGGTCGCTGAAGTAGAGGACGCGCCTGCCCGCCAGCAGCGGCTTCACGAACCGCGTCTCGCCGACGTACGCCTGGTCGGTGCTGCCGGGGCCGTAGTAGTCGGACCCGCGCAGCTCGGTGGTGCGGACGCGGCCCGCCCGGTGCGCGGCGAGCATGTCGTGCCACATCGCCGCGCGGACCCGCCCCTTGGTGCCGGTCGCCGCCAGCGGCAGGTCCTCGGTCATCGGGCCGTCGACCGGCCCGTACCCGTAGAGGCAGCCGAGGGTGACGAGGGCGGCGCCGGTGTCCTCGGCGGCGCCCAGGAACGAGGCGGCCATCGGCGGCCAGTCCCGCGCCCAGCGGTGGTAGCGCGGGTTGACGCAGTTGTAGATCGTGTCGGCTCCCTTGGCGACGGCGGCCAGCCGGGCCCGGTCGGCGACGTCGGCGGCGACCCGCTCGACGCCCTCCGGCCCGGATCCGGAGCGCGTCACGACGGTGACGTCGTGCCCCATGCCGGTGAGCCGCTCGACGAGGTGCGAGCCGACCTGCCCGGCGCCGACGATCACGTGCTTGCCCATGGTCCTTCTCCTTCGTTGCTCTTCGATCCGGTCCGAGCGCCGGCGGTTCGGCGCTCTCTATTGTGAGCAATGCTCTCTCTTTGGTGCAGTGCTCGTCAAGAGCAGTGCTCTCGTTTTGTTCCGGCGCTCTGCTAGCCTCGCCGCATGAGCGGGCGGACGGTTCGGGAACGGGTGCGCGCGGAGCTGATCAGAGAGATCACCGGCATCGCGCGGGAGCAACTGGCCACGGAGGGCGCGGCGGGGCTGTCGCTGCGGGCGGTGGCCCGCGAGATGGGCATGGCCTCCTCGGCGATCTACCGCTACTTCCCGAGCCGCGACGACCTGCTGACCGCGCTGATCATCGACGGCTACAACGCCGTCGGCGACGCCGTGGAGCAGGCCGACGCGACCTCACGCGAGGCAGGGGAGTCCTTCTCCGGGCGGTGGCTCGCCGTGTGCCGGAGCGTCCGTGCGTGGGCGCTGGCGCACCCGCACGAGTACGCGCTGCTGTACGGCTCGCCGGTGCCCGGCTACGAGGCGCCGGAGGACACCGTCCCCGCGGCCGTGCGGGACACGGTCGTCTTCGCGCGGCTCGTCTCGGAGGCCCACGCGGCGGGCGCCCTGGAGCCCGCTGGGCCGTGCCCGCCGGCGCCGCCCGTGCTGGGGGAGGACCTGGCGCGCGGCCGAGCCGCGCTCCACATCGACGCGCCCGACGACGTGGTGGCCCGGGCGTTCACCGCCTGGGCCGGTCTGTACGGGACGGTCAGTTTCGAATTGTTCGGGCAATTCAACAATGTGATCGCGGAACGGGCCGCTTACTTCGATCACGCAATGTCCCTGCTGGGGCGGCTCGTCGGCTTCCAGGGCGCGCCGTAGCGCCGCCGCCCCAGGGCCTTCCGGCCGCCGCGGAGGTCCCGCCAGATGCGGTCAGTGACAGATGTGACTGGTGGTAAGTAGCGAAGTCGCCGGTGAATTCGCAGGTCACCGCCATGGTCGGGGAGAACGGCCCGCTTACCCTCACCGAATCCATTGACGCGGCCTTGCCCGCACCGCAAGCATGGATCGCCCGATGATGCGGAGACCTCCTGAGGCGGGGTCCGCGGGAGGGCGGGAAGGGGCACGTGCGCAGCGCGATGAAGGCCAACCAGTCGGCCCTCGCCGGCGGCTCGTCCGGCGGCTCCCCCGGGCCGAACGCCGGCGGCGGGCTCGGCCGCTCCGGCCTCGGGACCTCCGGCGGGCAGCGGCTGCCCGTCTCGCCGCGCGAGCGCAAGCCGGCGCTGGCCGCGCTCGCCGTGCTGCTCATCCTCGGCGGCGCGCTGGCCAGCGCGTACCTGGTGATGGCGAGCGGCCAGCGGGTGTCGGCGATCCGGATCGCGCAGCCCGTCGCGGCGGGGCAGCAGATCCCGCAGAGCGCCCTGGAAGAGGTGCAGATCGGCGACACCGGCGTCCAGTTCATCAACTGGTCGGAACGGCTGAACGTGTCCCGGTACTACGCGTCGGTCCCGCTGGTCAAGGGCGCGCTGCTGACCAACGGCATGATCAGCCGGACGGACGAGGCGGCCAAGGGCCGGCTCGTCGTGGGCCTCGCGCTCAAGCCGGGGCAGCTGCCGTCCGGCGGCGTGGAGAGCGGCAAGAAGGTGACCCTGTACGCGGTCGGCAACGGCAGCGGCGGCGGCCCGCGCGCCGGGACGGTGCTCGCCGCCGAGGCCATCGTGATCAACGTCGGGGGCGGCGGGGGCGACCGGCTGCGCTCCGACCAGACCACCGTGGACGTCGCCGTCGCGCCCGCCGACGCCCCGCAGGTGACGGAGGCCGCGTCCGCCGGGACCGTCGCGCTCGCGCTGATCCCGGACGGGACGAAGGCGCCCGGCCCGGCGGGCGGGCAGCCGGCCGGCGGGACGCCGGGCAAGCAGTCGCCGACGCCCGGCGGCTCGCAGCCCGCCGGGACGGGCGACGGCACCGGCACCGGCGACGGCGCGGGCACCGGCACCGGCACTCCGGGCACAGGCGGGAACTGACAGTGGCACTGATCGCGCTCGCGGCCGACAAGGGGGCGCCGGGCGTCACGACCGCGGCGGTCGCCCTCGGCGCGGTGTGGCCGCGCCCGGTGCTGGTCGCCGAGTGCGACCAGGCGGGCGGCGACCTCGTGTACCGGCTGCCCGCCGCCGCGCCGGACGGCGGCACCGGCCGGCAGGGCGGCGGCGACGGCGGCATGCTCAACCCGGCGCGCGGGCTGCTGAGCCTCGCCGCGACGGCCCGCCGCGGGCTGCGCCCCGACCAGATCGCCGAGCACTGCCAGCGGCTCGTCGGCGGCCTCGACGTGCTCGTCGGGCTCACCAACGCCGAGCAGGCGCAGGCGATGACGTGGCTGTGGGGGCCGCTCGGCCGCGCGTTCGCCGGCCTCGGCCCGGTGGACGTGATCGCCGACTGCGGGCGGCTCGGCGCCGGCACCCCGCTGACCGAGCTGCTGCGCGAGGCGGACCTCGTCGTCCTGCTGACCCGGGCGACCCTGGAACAGGTCGCCCACCTGCGCGAGCGCGTCGCGGCGCTGGCGGCTGAGCTGCGCGGCGGGCCGCCGGTCGGGGTGCTGGTGCTCGCCGACCCGCGCGACTTCCGCGGCTCCATCGCCGAGGTCGACCGGATCATCGTCGGCGCCCGCGGCCGGCAGGCCCCGGACCCGGCCGCGCAGGCCGGGCCGCCGCCGCCCGAGGTGCGCGTGCTGGGCGGGCTGGCGCTCGACCCGAAGGGCGCCGACCTGCTGTCGGGCCGCTGGGGCGGGCGGCTGGACCGGTCGCTGCTGATCCGGTCGGCCCGCGAGGTCGCCGGCGACCTCGTCGCGCGCCTCGACGCCGCGCCC
>NZ_WBMR01000111.1 GCF_008923365.1 Actinomadura montaniterrae | reverse complement strand
TCGGCGGCGGTCGTCGCCTCGCTCGCCGCGCTGGCCTTCACCGGCGGCGGCTCCGGGACCGCGCCGAGGGCGGCCGCCGCCGCGCACACCGCCCGGTCCGCGCCGTCCTCCGCGGGGGCGACGCTCGCCGCGGCCGGCGACTCCGACGATCCCGACGAGCTGTCCTCCGAGGCCCTGCCGTACCTGCGGTCCAAGGACCCGGGCGGGGAGATCGTCAAGCACGTCACCGACGTCCGGCGCAGCGGGACGTTCGTCCGCGTCTACACCGACCTCGGCGAGGACGACGAGAACTCCAAGCCCGCGATCTCGCTCTGCGAGTGGACGGTCGGCTATCTCCAGGACGGCGGCGAGGACGAGCCGCGCGTCTTCGTGCACGGCAAGAGCAGCGACAACGGCAGCGTCGTCCTCGCCAACAAGCAGAGCGACTCCGACGACTGCAAGGTCCCCGACACGCCTTAGGGCCGCCCGTCAGGGGCCGTACTGGGTGTCCGAGAGGTTGCTGGACTCGAGGTTCTGGTGGCCGTGGCGCCGGCCCTGGTCCAGCTTCAGCGGCCTCGGGTCCTTGGTCAGCAGGATCTCGCGGAGCTTCGCGTCCTCGAGGCCGTCCGGCCCGAGGGCGGCGCACCGGTCCGGGGCGTCCGCCGGGACGTCCTCGACGGCCCGGTGCCGCGCGGCCCGTCCGGCGCGGGTGGGACGGAGCACGCCGCGCAGGCCGGCCCGGACGAGCCCCGCCTCCTTGAGCGCGTCAGCGATCGCGCGCACTTCGTCCGACGCGGCGGTGGCCTCAAGCAGCGGCCCCAGCAGGATGCCGGTGTCGGGGACGCGGGCCAGGAGCGCGGCCTGGACCGGGTCGTCGGCGTCCCGGTTCACGGCCTGTACCCGGTGCGTCCCCCGGGACACACGGACGCCGCCGCCCTCGTGCAGGGCGACCAGGGCGGTCTGGGCGACGCGCACGGCGCCGCCGGTGAGGAATGCGGTCTCGTAGGGGCCGTGCTCGCCCATGATGGCCTCCCGCGGGCGCGTCGTCGTCCATTGGGACGCGCGGAACGTGCCCGCGGTTGCGGTCATTCGGCGGGTTCGAGGGTGAGCGACACCGAGTTGATGCAGTACCGGTCGTCGGTCGGGGTGGCGTAGCCCTCCCCGTGGAACACGTGGCCCAGGTGGGAGTCGCAGGCGGCGCAGCGCACCTCCGTCCGGACCATGCCGAGCGAGCGGTCCTCGATCAGGGTGACCGCGTCGGAGTCGGACGGCGCGTAGAACGACGGCCAGCCGCAGTGGCTCTCGAACTTGGTCTCGGACCGGAACAGCTCCGTCCCGCAGGCGCGGCACCGGTACACGCCGACCGTCTTGGTGTCGGTGTACTCGCCGGTGAAGGGCTTCTCGGTGCCCGCCTCGCGGAGCACCCGGAACTCCTCGGGGCTGAGCTGGGCCCGCCACTCTTCCTCGCTCTTGCGGATCTTCTCCATGCTTCGACCGTACCCGGCCGAGGCGCGCCCGGAGACTGTCGTGCCCGTGGGTTAACGTGCCGTTATGGCCTCGCCCTTCATCGAGATCCCGGTAGGGGATCGGCTCGTCAAGGTGACCAATCCCGACAAGGTGTACTTCCCCGAGCACGGCTACACCAAGCGGCAGCTCGTGGAGTACTACATCGCCGTGGGGGAGGGCATCCTGCGGGCCACCCGCGACCGGCCCACCACGCTGGAGCGCTGGCCGGCGGGCGTCTTCGAGGGCGCCAAGATGGCCACCCGGGAGGACTACGCGCGCGGCCAGGCGGGCTTCGGCGCCGGCAAGTCCGACGCCTTCTACCAGAAGCGCATCCCGAAGGGCGCGCCCGACTGGGTGCGGACGTCGCGGATCGCGTTCCCCAGCGGCCGGTTCGCCGACGAGGTGCGGCCCACCGAGGTCGCGGTGATCGCCTGGGCCGCGAACCTCGGCACGCTGACGTTCCACCCGTGGCCCGTCCGCGACGGCGACGTCGACCACCCCGACGAGCTGCGCATCGACCTCGACCCGCAGCCCGGCACCGACTTCTCCGACGCCGTCCGGGTCGCGCTCGGCCCGGCCCGCGACCTGCTGTCCGAGCTGGGCATGACGGGGTTCGTGAAGACCTCCGGCAAGGGCGGCGTGCACGTCTACGTGCGGATCGAGCCGCGCTGGACGTTCACCGAGGTCCGCCGGGCCGCGCTGGCGTTCGGCCGCGAGGTGGAGCGCCGCGTCCCCGACGAGGTCACGACGCGGTGGTGGAAGGAGGAGCGGGGCGAGCAGATCTTCATCGACTTCAACCAGAACGCGCGCGACCGGACGATCGCGTCGGCCTACAGCGTCCGGCCCGCCCCGCACGCGCCCGTGTCGGCCCCGGTGACCTGGGACGAGCTGGCCGACGTCGACCCGCGCGACTTCACGATCGCCACCATGCCGGAGCGTTTCGCCAAGGTCGGCGACCTGCACGCGGCGATCGACGACGCGGCGTTCACCCTGGACGGGCTGCTGGAGCTGGCGGACCGGGACGAGCGCGACCACGGTCTCGGTGACATGCCGTATCCGCCCAACTACCCTAAGATGCCGGGCGAGCCCAAGCGGGTGCAGCCCAGCAAGGACACCGGCAAGCCGTCCTGACCCCGGGAATTTCCGGCCCCGCCGGGGACTTGCGTGATCGACACGAGCGCGACGACCGGAAGGCGGCCCCCATGCCCGAGCACCCCCCAGCGGAATCCGCGCTGACCGTCCGCTACCTCGGCGGGCCGACGGCGCTCCTGGAGATCGGGGGCGTGCGGCTGCTGGTCGACCCGACGTTCGACGCGCCCGGCGAGCACCCGGTCGGCGACCGGGCGCTGACCAAGACGATGGACGCGGTCGCCGGCCCGGACGACCTCGGCCCGGTCGACGCGGTGCTGCTCTCGCACGACCAGCATCCCGACAACCTCGACGACGGCGGCCGCGCCTACGTGGAGCGGGCGCCGCTGACCCTGTCCACGGAGGCCGCCGCCGAGCGGCTCGGCGGGACCGTCCGGGCGCTGCCGAACTGGGAGCACGTCGAGCTGCCCCGTCCCGGCGGCGGCGCGCTGCGGATCACCGGGGTGCCGGCGCAGCACGGCCCGGACGGCACCGAGCACCTGACCGGCCCGGTCACGGGCTTCGTACTGGCCGGCGACGGGCTGCCCACCACCTACGTGAGCGGCGACAACGCGTCCCTGGACGTGGTGCGGGAGATCGCCGGCCGGTTCGCGCCCCTCGACGTGGCGCTTCTGTTCGCCGGTGCCGCGCGCACCCCGCTGCTGGACGCCGACCTGACGCTCGGCAGCGCCGCGGCGGCCGAGGCGGCGGCGATCCTCGGCGCCCGGCAGGTCGTCCCGCTGCACTTCGAGGGCTGGGCGCACTTCTCGCAGGGCCGCGACACCCTGGCGGAGCCGTTCGCGGGGTTCTCCGGCGGCTTCCATCTCCTCGATCCGGGCCGGCAGATCACCCTGTAGCCGCTTACCTGGACATTTCCCCAGGTAACGGTAGATTTCCGCCATGCAGCGTGTGGCGGCGGTCGTCCCGCGGGTGGCGCAGGCCGTCATCGCGATCGTGACGATCGGGTTCTTCTTCGGCGGGTTCGTCGGGATCATGACGTCGGACCCGCCGCCGTCCCGGCGCGCGGTGCCGCTGCTGCTGCTCGCCGCGCTGCTCGCGCTGCACCTGCGCAACTGCGTGCGGCGGCTGGACGGCGGGCGCCCCGCCGCATGGCCGTGGACGCTGGCCGCGCAGGCCGTCCTGACGTTCGTCCCGATGTTCTGGTACTCGGCGACCTGGTACGGCAACGTCGGGTTCCTGTGCGGGGCGGTGCTGCTGCTCGTCCGGCCCGGGTGGCTCGCCTGGGCCGGGTTCGGCGCGGTGCTCGCCGCGGACCTGCCGCTGTCGCTGGCCGAGCGGCCCACGGTCGCCGAGGCGCTGTACTTCCTCGTCGGGCAGGCCGCGTTCGTCGGCGTCGCCGTCTACGGCATGGCGCGGCTGGCGGACCTGGTGGCCGCGCTGGAGGCGACCCTCCAGGCGCTGCCCGCGGCGCGGATCACCCGGGAGCGGCTGGCCTTCACCCGGCGGCTGCAGGAGAACATCGGCGTCGCGCTGGCCGCGGCGATCGAGCGCGGCGAGCACGCCCTCACGCTGATCGGGCGGCGCCCGGACGAGGCGCGCGACCTGCTGGACGACGGCGTGCGCGGGGCGCGGACGGCCCTCGCCACGACCCGCCGCGTCGCCCACGAGTACCTCGCCCGGCTGAACGACCCGGCCGAGCCGGCGCGGGCACGGACCGTCGCCGGCGACCTCACCACCCGCACGGTCGCGGTGCTCGGCGCCGCGACGCTCGGGCTGATGATCGTCCCGTATCCGCTGCGGTTCCTCGCGCGCGGCGGCCACTCCGCATGGACGGCGGCGCTATTCGTGCTGCTCCTCGCCGCGTACGCCGTCCTGTACGTGTACGGGTGCCTGCGGGCGTATGGGCGTCCGCTGGGCGCGGTGCGGCGGTACGGGATTCTCGGCGGGCTCGTCGTCCTGACGTTCGCGCCGATGCCGTTCTACGGGCCGACGACCTGGGCGGTCCTGCCGTTCCTGCCGGGTGCGGCGGCGGTGCTGCTGGGACGGCGACTTCGGTGGCCGGTGGCCGCCGTACTGGTCTGCCAGGACGTCCCGTTCGGCATCTGGGGCACCGCGCACTGGGGCACCGTCTACTTCGTGGTGTGGACGGCCGAACGCGCGGCCCTGGTCTACGGCATCGCGCGGATGGCCGGGTTCACCGCGGCCTTGCAGGACGCGCGCGAGGAGATGGCCGCCGCGGCGGTCGCGCAGGAGCGGCTGCGGTTCTCCCGGGACCTGCACGACCTGCTCGGATACAGCCTCTCCACCGTCGTGGTGAAGAACGAGGTGGCGGCCCGGCTCGCCGCCGCCCGGCCGGACGAGGCGCGCCGGCAGCTCGCGGAGGCGCTCGGCATGTCCCGCCAGGCGCTCGCCGACATGACCGGAGTGACCAGCGGCTACCGGGACATGTCGGTCGCGGCGGAGGCCGGGGCGGCGCGCGCGACGCTCGCCGCGGTGGGCATTGAGGTCGCGCACGCGGTGGACGTCCCGGACCTGCCCGCGGACCTGGACACCGTCCTCGCCACCGTGCTGCGCGAGGGCGTCACGAACATCCTGCGGCACAGCCGGGCGACGCGCTGCTCGATCGAGGCGGCCGTGGTCGGCGGCGTCGCGCGGCTGCGGCTCACCAACGACGGGGTGGACGGGCCGCCCGCCGGCCCGGCCCCGGAACGGCCGGAACCGGGCGGCATCGGCCTGCCCAGCCTGGCCGACCGGGTCGCGGCCCGGGGCGGCACCCTCACCGCGGAGCGTACGCACGGCGGCTTCGTCCTCGGCGTGGAGGCACCGGTTCGCCTGGCGCACCCCGCCGAAGCCGCGACGCGCTGACGTCGTTCCGCGCAAGCGGCGCTGAGGCCGTCCGGCGCGGGCGACGCGGTGAGGCCGCCGTCCCCGATGGGCGGGGGCGGCGGCCTCAGCGGTTCGGGCGCCGGATCAGTACAGCGTGCGCTCCTGCCGCGGCAGGGTCACGTGCGACGGCCCGGTCCAGGCGGCCTTCGGCTCGGGGACGTCCAGCGCGCTCATCCCGTCCTGCCCGGCGACGACCGGGAAGCGGATCGAGCTGGCCGACAGGTCCACCGTGACCGTGGCGCCGGTGGGCGTCTCGGTGTTGTTGTCGGCGTCGGTCCCGGCGAGCACCAGCGCGAGGCGGTGCCCCTTCTTGAGCACGTACTCCTGGCTGAGCGTCTGCCAGCGGACGCTGTAGTACTTGCCGGGCGTGACCGGCTTCGGGTCGCTCAGCGACGCGGCGTTCTGCACGTCCAGCCACCCGCGCCCGACCACGTTCACGTCCGAGGTGATCGTGGAGACCTTCGTCTGCTTGTAGCAGGCGTCGTCGGCCGGGGTGCTCTCGCCGTGGCAGTCCTCGGTGGTCAGCGTCGTGATGCCGGAGCCGTCACCGAGGTAGTCGACGCGGGTGTCGGTGCCGTAGTCGACCAGCAGCGCCGTCACGTTCGAGGTCGGCTTGTCCAGCTTGACCGACAGCCGCACGTCCGGGGTGCCGGACAGGCGGCCCGTCTGCTGCAGCGGGCCGGACGTGAACGCGAGCCGGAACGGCTTCGCGGTGGTCGGGTCCGACACCATGTCGCCCTCGGTGTAGCCGGCGTTCTGCGGACCCGCGGCGTCGGTGAACGACGCGGTCGCCCCCGCCGGGGCGCGCTGGTCGCCGAGCGAGCCGTCCGCGCGGGGACGCAGGATCGTCGTCCGCGCGCCCTTCGGCGGCCAGTCCGGCTGCGTGATCCACTGGTCCGGGCCGACCTCGATGTCGGCGCGCGGCTGCTTCAGCACGTCGTTGGGGACCTTCATCAGCTCGTGGTCGAACCACTTGTGCAGCGTGTTCACCCAGTCGTCGCGGCGGATGTCGAACGGGTCGACGTGGCCGCGCTGGTGCAGCCACACCTTCCGGGTGATCCCGCGCTGCGCGAGCGCCTGCCACCACTGCGCGAACTGGTTGTCCTTGACGTTCAGGTCGTTGACGCCGTGGATCGCGAAGATGCTCGCGTGTACGGCGCCGACATGCGTGACGGACCCGCGCAGGTAGTTCGCCGTCTTCCAGTACGCGTTGTAGTTGCCGGTCGCGTCGTCCTCGCCCTCGTCGAGGCCGGCGTTGACGGCGGCGCACTTGGCGGGCGGATCGGTGTCGACGACGTCGGCGAGGCCCGGCTGCTCGTCCGTCCAGTACTTCACGCCGTTCATGCGGCTGTAGTCGTACCAGCTGCTGATCGCGGAGATCGGGACGATCGTGTCGAGGCCCTGCACGCCGGTCGCGGCGACGCCGTTGGCGAGCGTCCCGTCGTACGACTTGCCGATCATGCCGGTGTGGCCGGTCGTCCAGGTCGCCTTGACCGGCGTGCCGTCCGCCCTGAACGCCTTGGCGCGGCCGTTCAGCCAGTCGACGACGGCCTTGCCGCCGAGGACGTCGGTCGGGCCGCCGCTGACCGGGCAGCCGTCGGAACGGGTCGTCCCGTCCATGTCCACCGCGAGGAACGCGTAGCCGCGCGGCACGAAGTAGTTGTCGTAGAACAGCGGGAACTTCACCGGGTTCCCGTTGGCGTCGTAGGTCTTCTTCTCGCCCTCGTTGCCGCGCCCGAGGTTGTCGTAGTACGGGCTCTCGTCCATGATGACCGGCACCTTGAGGCCCTGCTCGGTCTCCTTGGGCCGGATGATGTCGACATTGATGCGGTCCGGCTTGCCGTCCCGGTCGCTGTCGACGCTGGACTGCACGTACACGTGCTCGCGGATCGCGTCCTTGTAGGAGAAGACCGGCTGCGTGACGCCGTCCTTCACCACGATCTTGGGGACGGTCCGGGCCATGGCCGCCGTGCCGCCCGCCGCGCCGCCGGCGACGGCGACCGCCGCGCCGGTGAGCACGGCGAGCGCCGCCGTCCGCCGGGTCCGTCTCAGGGATCGCCTGGCCAACCCGCACCTCCGGGAGATGAGCAAATGATCTCTACGGGGGCACAGGCTCCTCGCCGAGCGGCGCCGCGTAAACGGCGCCACTCGACGAACTCCGCCCGGATTTGGGCACGAATTGCCCTTGTGCTCCGCGAACGGGCCGACCGGAACGGGGGTCTCGGGACGTCCGGTCGGCGGGCGCGGGTTTCCGGCCCACCGGCCGGGCATCCTGCCGCGCATGGGTTGGAGTTACAGGAAATCGCTGCGAATGGGCCCTTTCCGCCTCAACTTCTCCAAGAAGGGCGTCGGGCACAGCGTCGGCGTCCGCGGCGCCCGGTACAGCAGCTCGGCCGACGGCCGCCGCGAGATGACCTTCCGCATTCCGGGAACGGGCCTGTCCTGGCGGCGCCCGCTCCGGCGCCGCCGCTAGCCGGCCTTCGCGCGGTTCACCGCCGCCAGCACCGCCTGCACGGACGCGGTGAGGACCGACGTGTCCCGCCCCGCGCCCCAGCTCGTCACGCCGTCGACGCGGCACTCGGCGTACGCGACGGCGGGGGAGTCGTGGCCTGATTCGGTCGCGTGCTCGGTGTACTGCAGCACGTCCACCTTCACGCCCGCGGCCGCCAGCGCGTCGGCGAGCGCCGCCAGCGGGCCGTTGCCGGACCCGGTGTACTCCCGCTCCCGGCCGTCCACACGCAGCACGCCGGTGAAGTCGTGCCGGCCGGGGCCGGTGTGGGACGTCCGCCACCCGGTGAGCGCGACCGGGCCCGCCCGGTCGACGTACTCGGCGCGGAACAGCTCCCACAGCTCGGCGGCGGTGATCTCCTCGCCGCTGCCGTCCGTCGCCTGCTGGACGACCCGCGAGAACTCGATCTGCAGGCGGCGCGGCAGCTCCAGGCCGTACCCGGTGCGCAGCAGGTAGGCGATGCCGCCCTTGCCCGACTGGCTGTTCACCCGGATGACCGCCTCGTAGCCGCGTCCCACGTCGGCCGGGTCGATCGGCAGGTACGGGACCTCCCACGGCGCCTGCTCCGCCGGGACGCCCAGCTCGGCGGCCCGCGCGGCGTGGTGCGCCATCCCCTTGGAGATCGCGTCCTGGTGGGTGCCGGAGAACGCGGTGTACACCAGGTCGCCGCCGTACGGGTGCCGCTCGTGGACGGGCAGCCGGTTGCAGTGCTCGACGGTGCGGCGGATCTCGTCGATGTCGGCGAAGTCGATCTGCGGGTCGACGCCCTGCGCGTGCAGGTTCAGCGCGAGCGTGACCAGGTCGACGTTCCCGGTCCGCTCGCCGTTGCCGAACAGGCAGCCCTCGACCCGCTGCGCCCCCGCCAGCACCGCCAGCTCGGCGCACGCCACGCCCGTGCCGCGGTCGTTGTGCGGATGCACCGACAGGATCACCGCGTCCCGCCGGGCCAGGTTGCGGTGCATGAACTCGATCTGGTCGGCGTAGACGTTCGGCGTCGCGATCTCGACCGTCGCCGGCAGGTTCAGGACGACGGGGCGGTCGGCGCAGGCGTCCCACAGCTCCGTGACCGCGTCGCAGACCTCCAGCGCGTAGTCCGGCTCGGTGAAGTTGAACGTCTCGGGCGAGAACTCGAACCGCACGCCCGGCCGGTCGCCGGCCAGGCGCGCCACGTCCGCGGCGCCGTCCAGGATGAGGGCGCGGACGCCGTCGTGGTCCTGCCGCAGCACCACGTCCCGCCACGCCGGCCCGGTCGCGGTGTACAGGTGGACGACCGCGCGCGGCATGCCCTCGATGGACGCGAACGTCCGCTCGATCAGGTCGCGGCGGGCGGGGGTGAACACGACCGGCGTGACGTCGTCCGGTACGGCGCCGGACGTCGCCAGGTGCCGGACGAAGTCGAAGTCGGTCTGGCTCGCCGACGGGTAGCCGACCTCGATCTCCTTGAACCCCATGGTCACGAAGAGGTCGAACATGCGGCGCTTGCGCGCCGGGTCCATCGGCTCGGCCAGCGCCTGGTTGCCGTCGCGCAGGTCGACCGGCACCCACAGCGGCGCCTGCTCGATCCGCCGCGACGGCCAGGTCCGCTCGATCTCGGGCACGGGCGACGGCACCCGGTCGTGGACGGACCGGTACCGGTGCGACGGCATGGCGCTGCCGCGCTGCGGGTTCCAGAAGGGCGCGCCGGCGGCCAGGGGGCCGGACGGGGTGCGCAGTGTGGGGAAGGCGGTGGGGTCGATCATGGCAGTGGTCCTCACGGATGGGGCCGGACGACCGGCAGCACCGGACCCCGCGGCGGGGTGCCGGTCGGATCAGGCCCCGCCGCGGCGGCCGAGAAGGAGGGCCTGCCACGCCATGCCGGTCACTCTAACCACACCTCAGCTCCTCAGACAAGCTGAGTTCCTGTGGAGACGCTAGCGTAGGGACCGCCGACCAGAAGGGGAGACCACCGCATGCCGCTCGGCCCGCTCCGCCGCAGCCCGCTCGTCGAGCAGGCCGCCCAGCGGCTCCGCGACCAGATCGCCGACGGCTCCTGGCCGGTCGGCACCCGGCTCCCCGGCGAGACCACGCTCGCCAGGGAGCTCGGCGTCGGCCGCTCCACCGTCCGCGAGGCGCTGCGCGCCCTCGCCGGCGCCGGCCTCGTCCAGGCCCGCCAGGGCGCCGGCGTCTTCGTCACCGCCACCGAACCCGACGAGGACTTCACCACCCGGCTGCGCCGCGCCTCCGTCACCGACGTCTACGAGATCCGGATGATGATCGAGGTCCGCGCCACCGAGCTGGCCGCCGAGCGCCGCACCGACGCGGACCTCGCCGCGCTCGACGCCGCCCTCGCCGCCCGCGACGAGGCGTTCGCCGGCCCGTCCCTGGAGGCCTTCCTCGACGCCGACATCGCCCTGCACGCCGCCGTGATCGCCGCCGCGCACAACCCCGTCCTGGTCGACCTGCACGCCGAGTTCGTCCCGGTGCTGCGCGCCGGCCTGCTCGACCTGGTCGCCCTCGTGGACGTCCGCGCGTCCGACGCGTCCCACGGCCGCGCGGCGCACGCCGCCCTCGTCGAGGCGATCCGCGCCCGCGACCCCGAGACCGCCGGCCGCGTCATCACCGCCGAACTGACCCAGACCCTCACCCGCCTGCGAGGCTCCCGCTGAGCAGCGGTGGCAGGTCGTCGTCGTGGACGATCGTCAGGCGGCGGGTCGGGCGGGTGAGGGCCACGTACAGGTCCTGGCCGCCCTTCGCGGACTCGGCGAGGATGCCCGCCGGGTCGACGACGATCACCGAGTCGAACTCCAGGCCCTTGGCCTCCTCCGCGGTCAGCACGACCGCGGGCGAGTCGAGGGCCTCGGGCGTGGCGCCGACGGCCGCGTCCGGCAGGACGGCAAGCACGGGCGCGTGCCGGGCCGCCGACGTGATCACCGCGAGGCGGCCCTCGCCGGCGTCGGCGAACTCCGCCAGCTCGGCGGCGACGAGGGCGGGGAGGTCCCCGACGGGCAGCGCGACCGCGCGGGGCGGCGGGCCGTCGTCGCGGACGGGCTCGGGCGGCGTCTGGCCGGGCGCGACGGCGGCGAGGACGCGGGACGCGACCCGCATGATCGCGGCGGGCGTCCGGTAGTTGACCATCAGGCGCTGCTCGCGCCAGCGGCCCGGGACGTACCGGTCGAGCATCTGCCCCCAGGACGCGGCGCCCGCCGCGCTGCCGGTCTGCGCGATGTCGCCGACGACGGTGAGGGACCGGGTCGGGACGCGGCGCATCACCGTCCGCCAGGCCATCTCCGACAGCTCCTGCGCCTCGTCCACGATGACGTGGCCGTAGGCCCACTGGCGGTCGGCCATGGCGCGCTGCGCGGTGGTGAGCGGCGGGCCGGCGTCGCCGTGCCGCTCCGCCAGCTCGCTCGCGGAGATCAGGTCCTCGATGGGGATCATGCTGGTGCCGCCGGTAGACACCATGACCTCGGCGGCGTAGCGCGCCTCCTCGGCGCGGGCCGCGTCGGCGGCGCGCCGGCGGGCCCGCTCGGCGGAGTCGTCCACGCCGAGGAGCTCGGCGGCCTCGTCCAGGAGGGGGACGTCCGCCACCGTCCACGGGGAGCCGGCGGGACGGTACAGGAGGGCGCAGCCGGGAAGGCAGGCCTCGGCACCGAGGCGGTCGAGGGCGTCCGGGGAGGCGAAGAGATCGGTCAGGAGCCGCTCGGGCGTCAGCTCCGGCCACAGCTCGTCGAGCGCCTTGCGGACGGCCGGGTCCTGCCAGAGAGTCTCCTTGGCCAGGCGGAGGTCCGTCTCGTCAAGGAGCGGCACGTCCTCGGCCTCGTCGATGAGCTCCTGCAGCCAGGCCGGGTACCCGCCGGGGCCTGCGAACTCCTCCAAGGGCTCGTCCATGATGCGCTCGTACTGCTCCGCCCGGTTCACGGCGAGGGCTTCCAGCATGTCGTGGACGAACCGGCGCCGCTGGACGTTGTGGGGGAGGTGCAGGGCGCGGGCACGGTCGCGGATCCGCTCGCACTTCTCCGCGTCCACGACGAGGGTGAGGCCGTCAGTGTCGACCTGGAGGCCGCCGGAGGGCGCGCGCTGCCGGTCGCGGACCGCCGCCCGCACGAGGTCGGCCATGCGGATGTCGCCCTTGAGGACGGCGACCTCGGGGCCGTCCTTCGCGGCCGCCTTGAGCCCGGGGTGCAGCTCGCCGACCGTGGCAAGGACGACGTCGGTCTCGCCGAGGCCGGGCAGCACCTGCTCGATGTAGCGCAGGAACGTCGCGTTCGGGCCGACGATGAGGACGCCGCGGCGTTCGAGCACGTCGCGGTGGGTGTAGAGGAGGTAGGCGGCGCGGTGCAGCGCGGCGACGGTCTTGCCGGTGCCGGGCCCGCCCTGCACGACGAGCACCCCCTGCAGGCCCGACCGGATGACCTGGTCCTGCTCCTCCTGGATGGTCGCGACGACGTCGCTCATCCGGCCCGTCCGGCCGCGGCGGAGGGTGGCGAGCAGCGCCGCCTCCCCGACGATGCCGCGGCGCTCGGCCTCGTCCAGCCCCTCCAGGTCGAACACCTCGTCGTCCAGCCGGGCGACCTCCCGGTGCCGCAGGTGCAGGTGGCGGCGGCGGGCGAGGGTGCCGGGCGCGCCCGGGGTCGCGGTGTAGAACGGGCGGGCCGCCGCGGCGCGCCAGTCGATCAGCATCGGCTCGTGGTCGGCGTCGCGCAGCCCGATCCGGCCGATGTAGAAGGTGTCGCCGGGGCCGTCGGCGTCGCCGCGGTGGTCGATGCGGCCGAAGCACAGGCCGTGCTCGACGCCGCCGAGCCGGGCCAGCCGGCGCGCGGCCTCCTCGGTGGCGACGGCGCTCTCCACCCGGGCCTGCAGGACGCTGCCGCCGCCCGCGGCCGGGCCCTGCCGCAGCGCCGCCTCGGCCTTGGCCCGCTCCTCGTCGAGCCGCTGGTAGAGGCGGGTGACGTACTCCTGCTCGGTGCGCACGGCGGCCCGGTGGGCGGCCTCCGCGTCGGCGGGCTTGACAGGTACCGCTTGACGATGTCCCATGCTTCGGCTACACTCCTATTCATAGGATGCGGTTTTTTGTGCGCAGTTCGTAAGCCGCCAGCTTAGCACCGCTTCCCCGCGCCCGCGTGCGCGCCCGCAAAAGATCATCTTTGTTGCGGTGGACGTCACCCGCGCGGTGCCTCGCGGCCACCGGCCTTGATGAGGCTTTCCGGCGATCACCCCGGAAACCTCCGAAAGGTCACCGCCCCCATGGCCGCACTCGCACGCCCCCTGAGCAGGAGATCCTTCCTCGTCGCCGGCGGCCTGACGGCCGGCGCCCTCGCCGTCCCCGGCATCGCCGAAGCCGCCCCCCGGCTGCGTACCGTCGCGCCCGGCGACCCCTTCACCCTCGGCGTCGCGTCCGGCGACCCCGCCCCCGACGGCTTCGTCATCTGGACGCGGCTCGCCCTGAACCCGCACGCCGAGGACGGCCTCGGCGGCATGCCGTCCAAAGCCGTCCAGGTGAAGTGGGAGGTCGCCACCGACGAGAAGTTCAAGCGGATCGAGCGGCGCGGCACCGCCACCGCCCGCCCCGAGGCCGCCCACTCCGTCCACGTCGAGCTGAAGGGGCTGCGGCACGGACGCGACTACTGGTACCGCTTCCGCACCGGCGACTACATCTCACCGGTCGGCCGCGCGCTGACCGCCCCGCGCACCGACTCGTTCGGCCCCGCCCTGACGATGGCCTTCGTCTCGTGCGCCCAGTACGAGCACGGCTACTTCACCTCGTACCGGCGCCTCGCCGAGGACCACCCCGACCTCGTCCTGCACCTCGGCGACTACCAGTACGAGTACAAGAAGGGCGTCTACAACAGCCCCGGCGGCAACATCCGCGACCACGACGGCCCCGAGACCGTCACCCTGGCGAACTACCGGCAGCGGCACGCCCAGTACAAGTCCGACACCGACCTGCAGGCCGCGCACGCCGCCGCGCCGTGGCTCGTCGTCTTCGACGACCACGAGGTCGAGAACAACTGGGCCGGCTACATCCCCGAAGAAGGCTCCGACACCCCGACCTACGAGGCGTTCCGCGCCCGCCGCGCCGCCGCGTTCCAGGCCTACTACGAGAACATGCCGCTGCGCCGCTCCTCGATCCCGGACGGCCCCGACATCCAGATCTACCGGCGCGTCCGGTGGGGGAGGCTCGCCAACTTCCACATGCTCGACACCCGCCAGTTCCGCGACGACCAGGGCTGCGGCGACGGCTACAAGGACTGCCCCGAGGCCACCGACCCCAAGCGCAGCATCACCGGCGACGCGCAGGAGAAGTGGCTGATCGACGGGTTCCGCAAGTCGGACGCCCGCTGGGACGTCATCGGCCAGCAGGTCTTCTTCGCCCAGCGCGACAACACCGCCGGGCCCGTCAAGAAGACCTCGATGGACGCCTGGGACGGCTACGTGGCCTCCCGCGACCGCATCACCAAGGGCTGGGTGGACGCCGGCGTCCGCAACCCCGTCGTGCTCACCGGCGACGTCCACGCGCACTGGGCGAGCGACCTCAAGGCGAACTACGACGACCCGGACTCGAAGACGGTCGGCTCCGAGCTGGTGTGCTCGTCCATCAGCACGACCGGCGACGGCGCCGACTCCGACCCCGCGAGCCAGCCCTTCCTGGCGATCAACCCGCACCTGAAGTTCTACAACAACCAGCGCGGATACGTCCTCACGACGATCGGCAAGGAGGAGATGAAGGCCGACTTCAAGACGGTCGCGTCCGTCCGGACGCCGGGCTCCCCGGTGTCGACGAAGGCGACCTTCGTCATCGAGGACCGCGTCCCCGGCGTGAAGCAGACCTACCTGCGCCCCTACGCCGCCCCGAAGATGTCCGCGAAGTCGGACCAGAACATCATCGACCAGACCATCCGCAACGAGACCCAGCCCTGACCGGGGCCCGGCCCTCGCGCCGATTCACCGATCGGCGCGGGGGCTGGTCGCGGGGCCGTTGAAGATGTCGTCCAAGTCGTAGGCCACGGGCACCTCCAGCTGCTCGTACGTGCAGGAGCGGGGCGTGCGGTCGGGGCGCCAGTTGCGGAAACGGGCGGTGTGCCGGAACCGGTTGCCCTCCATCGCCTCGTACGCCACCTCGACGACCAGCTCCGGACGCAGTGCCACCCAGCTCAGGTCCTTCTTGCCGGTCCACCGGGACACGGCGCCGGGCATGCGGTCGGCGGTCGCCTCGGACTGCCGCGCCCACTCCGCCCACGGATGCCCGGACAGGTCCTCCATGCGGTAGGGCTGGAGCTCCTCGACCAGCTCGGCGCGGCGCTTCATGGTGAACGAGGCCGCCACGCCGACGTGCTGCAGGTTGCCCTCGGCGTTGTAGAGGCCGAGCAGCAGCGACCCGACGATCGGCCCGGACTTGTGCCAGCGGAAGCCCGCCACCACGCAGTCGCAGGTGCGCTCGTGCTTGACCTTGAACAGCACCCGCTTGTCGGGCTGGTACTCGGTGTCGCGGGGCTTGGCGACCACCCCGTCCAGCCCGGCGCCCTCGAACTCCTCGAACCAGCGCAGCGCCAGCTCGTAGGAGTCGGACGCGGGCGTCACGTGGATCGGCGCCTTCGCGCCGGCCAGGGTCTCGACCAGCCGCCGGCGGCGCTCGCCGAGCGGCGTCTCCATCAGCGACTCGTCGCCGAGGGCCAGCAGGTCGAACGCGACGAACGAGGCCGGCGTCTCCTCCGACAGCAGCTTGATCCGCGACGCGGCCGGATGGATGCGCTGCTGCAGCGTGTCGAAGTCGAGGCGGGTGCCGCGCGGCAGGACGATCTCGCCGTCCACCACGCACCGCTCGGGCAGCTCCCGCTTCACCGCCTCGACCACCTCGGGGAAGTACCGGGTGAGCGGCTTCTCGCCGCGGCTGGACAGCTCCACCTCGTCGCCGTCGCGGAACACGATGCAGCGGAAGCCGTCCCATTTCGGCTCGTAGAGCAGGTCGCCCTGGGGCATGGTCTTGACGGCCTTGGCCAGCATCGGCGGCAGCGGCGGGCTGATCGGCAGGTCCATGCCCCCATCTTGCGCCCCGGCACCGACAAAACGGAGCACCGGGGGCTCGATAACCTGCAGGTCATGCGCCGTCTGTTTCCCGGGCCCACCGTCGAGGACGTCGACCCGTACGAGGCGTACGGCGACGCGCCCGGGCTGCGGCTCGGCATGGTGATGAGCGCGGACGGGTCGGTCACCGACGCCGAGGGCTGGACGGACGGGCTCGGCGGCGCCGCCGATTTCCGGGTGTTCCGGACGCTCCGGGCGCTCGCCGGCGCGATCCTCGTGGGCGCCGCGACCGCCCGCACCGGGCGGCTCGGCCCCGCCCGCCTACGGCCGGACCTGCGCGCGCGCCGAGGAGGGCCGCCCGCGCCCATCGCCATCGTGAGCCGTTCCCTCGACCTCGACTGGACGCTCCCGCTGTTCACCGAAGCGGAGACACCGACGATCGTGGTCACGACGGAGCGCGCGCGGAACGAGGTCCCGCCGGGGATCCCGGTGGTCGCGGCCGGAGACGACGACGTCGACCTCCCCGAAGCGCTGCGCGTCCTGCGCGAGGACCTCGGCCACGAGCACCTGCTCTGCGAAGGCGGCCCGGCACTGGCCACCGCGCTCATCCGGGCGTCGCTGGTGGACGAGCTGTGCCTCAACATCGCGCCCGCGCTCCTCGGGAGCCCGCGCCACACGCGCCTGCTCGGCGTCCTGGACGCCGAGGTCCCCGTCGAGCCCGCGGCCGTCCACCTGGACGAGGGCGTCCTGTTCGTCCGCTACCGGCTGCGCGCGTAGCGGAGGAAGAGGAAACCGTCCTCCTCCAGCGCGTGCCCGAGACGGAACTCCGGGGGAGCGGGGAGCGGCGGGCCGTTCAGGATCCGCGCCGGGTGCCCGGCGAGCAGCATCGGGCTCAGCGTCAGGCACAGCTCGTCCAGCAGCCCGGCCGCCGTGATCTGCGCCAGCACCCCGGGGCCGCCCTCGCACAGCAGCCGCCGGAACCCGCGCGACGCCAGCTCCCGGACGGCGACCGCGAAGTCGAGCGAGTCCTCGCCCGCGACGATGACGTCCGCGCGCTCCTTCGCCAGGCGCAGCCGTTCCGGGTCGGCGGTCGCGGTGGCCAGCACGATCGTCGGGACGGCCGCCTCGGTGAACAGGGGCGCGTCGAAGTCCAGGTCGAGGGTGCGGGAGACGACCGCGAGCGGCGGCACCGGCGGCCGCCCGTCGCGCACCGCGCCCCAGCTCTCGCGCGGCCTGACCGGCCCGTACCCCTCGGCGCGGACGGTCTGGGCGCCGACGATCACCACGTCGGCGAGGCCGCGCAGCAGCAGGAACAGCTCCTGGTCGGCGGCGTTGCCGAGCCCGCCGCTGCGCTCGTCGCGCTGCGCCGCCCCGTCGAGGCTGGCGACCATGTTCGCGCGCAGCCACGTCCCGCCGCCCGCCGGGTAGGCGTAGCGCTCGGCGAGGTCGACCGGGTCGGAGGAGGGCGTGAGGGTGCGCATAGACGTCACAAGTTACTGCACCGGAGGCAAGGGCGACCTGACCGTTCCGCTTACTCAGCGTACGGCAATATGCACGAATCCGTCATGGCGCGGCGATCGGCACGCGACACTTGGTGCGGGGACGGACCGTAGAACTGCACCGAAAGGAGCGGGGGGTGGAGTTCGCCGCACTTGCCGCGTGGGTCCTCGCCGCCACGGCCGGCGGCTACCTGTTGATCAAATGGCTGACGAGCGGGGGACGGGGCACGAAGGTGACCCGGTTCCCGGTCCTGGTGGTGATCGGGCATCCGCTGGCCGCCGTGATCGGCCTCTGCGTCTGGATCGGCTACCTGGCGACCGGGCGCGGCGCGTTCGCGTGGGTCGCGTTCGCCGCGCTGCTGGTCGTGATCCTGCAGGGGTTCATGCTGCTGACGCGCTGGCTCGTCGGGGGCGGCGGCCGGCACGCCCGCGGCCGCGACCAGACGTTCCCGGCCGCCGCCGTCGCCTTCCACGGCGTGATCGCCGTCACGACGTTCGTCCTGGTCTTCCTCACCGCCATGGAGGTGAGCCGCACCTGAGACGGCGGCACGGCGCCCGGCCTCGGGCTAGCCCCTGCGCAGGACCGTGAGGGAGCGGGCGGGGACGGAGACCTCGTCGCGGGCCTTGACGCGGGGGCGCTCGCCCGCGGCGGCGGGGTCGGCGGTGTCGAGGACGAACTCCCAGCGCTCGCCGTACTCCGCGCCGGGCAGGGTGAACTCGACGGCGTCGGACCCGGCGTTCACCAGCAGCAGGAACGAGTCGTCGCGGACGCGGCGGCCCCGCTGGTCGGGCTCGGTGATGGCGTCGCCGTTGAGGAACACGCCGAGGGACTTGGCGAAGCCGACGTTCCAGTCCTCGTCCGTCATGCTCTCGCCGGCGGGCGTCAGCCACGCGATGTCGGCGGCGGCGCCCGTCCCGGTGCCGGTGAAGAAGCGGCGGCGCCGGAACACCGGGTGGTCGTGCCGCAGCCGCGACAGGATCCGGATGAACTCCATGTCGCCGGGCTCGTCCCAGTGCACCCACGCCAGCTCGTTGTCCTGGCAGTAGGCGTTGTTGTTGCCGCGCTGGGTGCGGCCCAGCTCGTCGCCGTGCAGCAGCATCGGGACGCCCTGCGACAGGAACAGCGTCGCGAGGAAGTTGCGGCGCTGGCGGGCCCGCAGCTCCAGCACCTCGGGGTCGCGGGACGGGCCCTCCGCGCCGCAGTTCCAGGACCGGTTGTCGTCGGTGCCGTCGCGGTTGGACTCGCCGTTGGCTTCGTTGTGCTTGTGGTCGTAGGAGACGAGGTCGGCCAGCGTGAAACCGTCGTGGCACGTCACGAAGTTGATGGACGCGAACGGCCGCCGCGCACTGTGCTCGTACAGGTCGGACGAGCCGGTCAGGCGGGACGCGAACTCCGGCATCGTCGCGTACGAGCCGCGCCAGAAGTCGCGGACGGTGTCGCGGTACTTGCCGTTCCACTCCGTCCACAGCGGCGGGAAGTTGCCGACCTGGTAGCCGCCCTCGCCGACGTCCCACGGCTCGGCGATCAGCTTGACCTGCGAGACGACCGGGTCCTGCTGGACGAGGTCGAAGAACGCGGCGAGCCGGTCGACGTCGTGCAGCTCCCGGGCGAGCGCCGACGCGAGGTCGAACCGGAACCCGTCGACGTGCATCTCCAGGATCCAGTAGCGCAGCGAGTCCATGATGAGCTGCAGCGCGTGCGGGTTGCGGACGTTGAGGGAGTTGCCGCAGCCGGTGTAGTCGAGGTGGTAGCGCTTGTCGTCGTCGCGGAGCCGGTAGTAGGACGCGTTGTCGATGCCGCGGAACGACAGCGTCGGCCCGAGGTGGTCGCCTTCGGCGGTGTGGTTGTAGACGACGTCCAGGATGACCTCGATGCCCGCCTCGTGCAGGGCGCGGACCATCGCCTTGAACTCCAGCACCTGCTCGCCGGCCTGCCCGGACGCGCTGTAGGCGTTGTGCGGGGCGAAGAACCCGATCGTGTTGTAGCCCCAGTAGTTGTCCAGGCCGCGCGCCACGAGCGCGTGCTCGGGGATCGACTGGTGCACCGGCATCAGCTCGACGGCCGTCACGCCGAGGTCGGCGAGGTGGTCGACCATCACCGGGTGCCCGAGGCCCGCGTAGGTGCCGCGCTGCTCCTCCGGGATGCCCGGGTGCAGCTTCGTCAGCCCCTTGACGTGCGCCTCGTAGATCACGCTCTCGTGGTACGGGACCCGCGGCGGCCGGTCGTCGCCCCAGTCGAAGAACGGGTTGATCACGACGTTCTTCGGCATGTAGGGGGCGCTGTCGTCCTCGTTCAGGGCGTCCGGGTCGTCGAACCGGTAGGAGAACAGCGACTCGTGCCAGCGGACGCCGCCCTCGACGGCCTTGCCGTACGGGTCGAGCAGCAGCTTCGCGGGGTTGCAGCGGTCCCCGTCGCGGGGGCTGAACGGCCCGTGGACCCGGTAGCCGTAGCGCTGCCCGGGCCCGACGCCGGGCAGGTACCCGTGCCAGACGAACCCGTCCACCTCGGGCAGCTCGCGCCGCGTCTCGGTCCCGTCGGCGTCGAACAGGCACAGCTCGACCCGCCGGGCCACCTCCGAGAACAGCGCGAAGTTCGTGCCGGTGCCGTCCCAGGTGGCGCCCAGCGGGTACGGATCCCCGGGCCAGACCTCAGGCATGTGCTCCCTCTCGTCGACCGACCGATGCCGCCTGCCCCGCAGCGCGTTCCCCGTCGATTCTGGACTACTCCCGCCTTGCCCGCCCGCCACGGCCCGATATCAGAGTGTCACGGGGGAGGGGCCGGGCGGGGCAGCCGCCAGATCGTCTCGCCGTCGGCGGTCTCGGCGGTGGGGCGCAGCCCGAGGCGGGACGCGACGGACGCCGACGCCCGGTTCGCCGGGTGGATCGCGGCGGTGAGCGCGGCGATGCCGTGCCCGGTGAGCCAGCCGGCCAGCGCGCGGGCGGCCTCGGTGGCGAAGCCGAACCCCTGGTAGGGCATGCCGATCACCCAGGCGAGCGCGGCCTGCGGCCCGCCGGGCGCGGGGGTGACGGTCGCCTGGACGTAGCCGACGGCCTGCCCGTCGCGGGCGCGGCGGACGATCCAGTTGAGCCAGTACTCCTGGTGGAAGGGGGCGGGCCCGGCGACGAGGTGCTCGTAGCGGGCGCGGAGCTCGTCGAGGGTGAGGGGCTCGCCGCCGATGTAGGCGTGCAGGCGCGGGTCGTCCAGGACGGGGGCCATCTCGTCGGCGTGGTGGACGGCCAGCGGCTCCAGGACGAGGCGCTGGGTCCGGATGGTCTCGGCGATCGGCCCGTACACCCGCCGATCGTATGCCCTGCCCGGCGCGCCGCGCCCGATCCGCCGTGCGCGATCATCGGCGGCTGATCATCCGTTGCCGCCGCCGGCGGCCCGGGTCAGCCGTGGCCGGCGGTGTGGCGGCGCGTCCAGGCCCCGGCGGGGTGCTGGGTCGGGGCGAGCCACAGCCACGGCTGGGAGTGCCGGAACGGCAGGTCGGTGCCGGGCTGCCAGGGGAACAGGCCGTCGCCGTTCGGCCAGACGACCTGGAGGAACGGCAGCGGCGGCCGCCGGTAGAAGGCGACGGCGCCGCGGAACAGGCCCTCGTACCAGCGGGGGTCGACGGCGCGGAACGCGGCGGTCTGGCCGCGGACGGCGCCCTCGCGGCGCTCGCCGTCGGCGGGCGGCCGGCCCTCCGCCGCCTCCCGGCCGAGGGCGTTCAGCACCTCCTCGGTCTCGTACACGTCGCCGCCGAACATCGCCAGCTCGGGCGCGCGGTGGCTGTGCCACAGCCCGATGGTGTACGCCCAGCCCGGGCCGTCGGCGTCGGGGTGGACGAGGACGACGCTCCAGCCGTACTGGGTGATGTGCACGATGGTGCGGAGCTGGAAGTTGTCCAGCCGGTCGCGGTCGCCGTAGTCGCGGCAGATCACGCAGGTGCATGAGGGGCGACCGTCGGACATGGCGCAAGCTTACGATCATTTCGCCCGCCGGTCCGCCCGTGCGGGGGCGAACCGGCGGCGGTCCCCGCTACGCGCTCACCGCAGGGTCGGCAGGGTGAGCACGCCGGGGTCGGCGGGCCCGGTGCGGACGGTGACCGGCAGGACGCTCCGGTTGCCCAGGTAGGACAGGTCGCTGGAGGCGATCGCGACGCGGAGCCGGTGGCCCTTCGCGAACCGGTGCACGATCGAGGGCAGCTGGACCGTCAGCGGCTTGCGGACGTCGGCCACCCGCACGGGGGAGACGAGCCGGTGGACGAGCGAGACGGAGCCGTCCGGCGCGACGTCGTACAGCTTGGCGAACAGGATGAGGCGCCCGTTGACGCCGGACTTCTGCGACTGGACGGCCGCGGGCGAGTCGAGCCGGACCTTGAGGGTGGGGGAGCCGACCACGTCGGTGTCGGCGGCGAGCGGGGCGCCGGTCCAGGCGACGGCGGTGCCGGGGGCGTCGGCGGGCGGGACGTCGTCCAGGCCGAGCGCGCCCTGCACGGCGGAGACCTCGGAGAACGACGTCGGGATCCACGGCAGGTTGCCGTAGCTCGCGGCGCCCGCGGCGACGGCCTTGCGGTCGGCGACGAGCCCGTCCTTGCCGGACAGGTAGAGGGTGCGGGTGCGCGTGGGCGCGGTGCCGTAGGCGGGCGCGGCGTTGCCCTGGTACTTCACCCAGGGGCGGAAGTAGGCGAACGCCGGGCCGGTGCCGGTGGAGCGGCCCATGAGGTAGTGGTCGAACCAGGCGGCGACGCGCTGCCCGACGTAGCTGCCGGACGGGTCGGCGAGGTCGCCGTCGCCGGGGACCTGCCCGCCGCTGTGCCCCGGCGACTGCCAGATCATCTTCACCGGGGTGCGCTGCGCGGCGAGCCGCCTGTAGGTGGCCGTGGCCTCCTGGAGGTCGAAGAGGCTGTCGGTCTCGCCCTGGACGATCAGCGTCGGCGCCTTGATCTTCGGCATGTAGGACGCGACCGACGCGGCCTTCATGTACGCCATGCTCGCCTGCTGCGGCACGCCGAAGACCAGGCTCTCGCCGACGGCCTGGCAGAGGATCGTCGGGAAGTTCGGGCAGCCGAGCAGTCGGCCGGGGTCGGTCTGGCCGTTGGTGAGCCCGGCGGACACGCCCTCGCCGAAGAACCCGAGCGCCCAGACCAGCTTGGTGACACCAGGGTCGGTGCTGAGCCTCCCGTCGACGAGCTGGTTGTTCGGCGCGAGCGAGTAGCGCAGGTCCCGCCAGGTGATCATCGGGACGATGGTGTCGATACGGGGGTCGACGCCGGCGGCGGCGAACTGGATCTGCCCGCCGTAGGAGCCGCCGACCATGCCGACGCGCGGGTCACCGGCCCGGTCGAGCGTGACCGCGGTGAGCCGCGTCCCGTCCTTGGCGGCCTTCTTTCCGGCGAGGTAGTCGACGAGCTGGCTCGCGGCGGCGCCGTCCCAGTCGGGGTGGTCGAGGGTGATGCGGCATCCGCTGCCGCCGAACCCGAGGCCGGAGTAGGACAGCACGGCGTATCCGCGCTGCGCGTAGGTCTTGCCGAGCCCGGCCTGGTCGTCCTTGGACCCGCCGAAGCCGTTGGTGGTGAGGATGGCGGGCACCCGGTGCGCGGCGGACGCGCCGGACGGCAGGTAGAGGTCGCCGACGACGTCGCAGTGCTGGTCGTGCTTCGGGCCGACCGCGACGTCGAAGTGCAGCGTCCGGACCGTGTAGGCGTCGGCCGCGTGGGCCGGGAGGGCGCTCGCGCCGCCCGCCGCGACGAGCGCGGCGGCGGCGGTGGACAGGACGGCGCGACGGCGCGGCATGGGGCGGCTCCGGGACCGGGGGGAACAGGGGGCTGATCTTTACTACCGTCTGGTAAGGCGGCTGTCCAGATGCGAACGTGAACTTTCTTCGGACGTGTCCCGGCGGAGCCGCGCCGGGCTGCGGTGCGGCCCTCCGCGGCCCTGCGCGCGCGTCCCGCGGGTCAGGTCCGCTTGGTGTCCCGCTGACCCGCACGACGGATTCGCCGCCCCGGGCATGCCCGCGCATGACGAAATCCTCACCCGTTGGGGAAATACATTAATCGGGGTTCCGCCAATACCGCGGCCGCCGAGCATCTACTATTCTTCGAACTGACCAATAAACGGAACGGAGACGGCTCATGGCGCAGAAGGTCCAGGTCTCACTGGTGGATGACCTCGATGGCGGAGCGGCGGTGGAAACGGTGTCGTTCGCCCTTGACGGCAGGGCGTACGAGATCGACCTGAACAAGAAGAACGCGGCGAAGTTGCGCAAGGTCATCGCGCCGTTCCGGGACAGTGCCCGCAAGGTCCGCCCGGCCGGACGCAGGCCCGCGACGCGCACCGCGAGCAACCGCGAGCGCAGCGCGGAGATCCGCGACTGGGCCCGGTCGGCGGGAATCCCGGTCAACGACCGCGGCCGCATCCCGGCGAACGTCGTCCAGCAGTACGAGGCCGCTCACTGAGCACCGTTACCGGCCGCCGCGCACCCGCCCGAAGCCGATGCGCGCGCCTTTCCGGCGACCGCGTCCGGAACGGTTTCCGGCGGCAGGCGCCCGCCTAAGGAACTGCGGCCGGGCACTCGCTCGGCCCGGGAAGTGACGGCCGCCGCATTGCCCGCCGAAGGGCCGGCCCGCGGTGCTCTGGGCAATCAATACGGCGGTGGCGCGCGCGGGTGATCCGCCGCCGCGCACGGCGCCCGCGCCGCGCGGGCGGGCACGCCCGCGCCCGAGTGCGGCCGTCCCGCCATCGGTTGCGCAGTTGCGCGAATGGGTGAGAGTACGCTGGACGCGCACCGGACAAGGGAGGCGCTCATGGGGGAGTTCTCACCCTCGCACTGGCTGATCGTCGGCATCGTGGTGGTGCTGTTCTTCGGCTCCAAGAGGCTTCCGGACGCGGCCAGGGCGCTCGGCCGGTCGATGCGCATCCTCAAGTCCGAGACGCAGGGCCTGCGCGACGACGCCGCTCCCGGCGCGGACGCGGCCCCGGCACCGGCACAGGCACAGGCACAGGCACCGGACGCGATCCAGCACGCGATCCAGGACGGCGCGTTCGGCACCGCTCAGGACAAGCGCGACCGCGCCGCCCGCCTGCGCGAGGAGGCCGCCCGCATCGAGAGCACCGCACCGGGCGCCACGAACACCTGACCGCCGCCGAAGCTCCGCCGCGGGTGCCCGTCAGCTTCGTGGTGGGGCCCCGGCAAGGGCGCCTGAGGGGCGCCCTCCGCCGGCGCTCCCGGCGCCGTCAGGCGGGCGGGAGGATCCGGGTGAGCAGGTCGGCGACCGTGATCGCGCCGATCATCGGGGCGTCGGTCCGGCGCGGGTCGCCGGAGACCGCGACGACCGGGCTGCGCGCGCCCGCCATCACGCTGGCGATCTCCATGACGGTCGCGTCGGCGTCCACCACGGGCGGCGGCGTCCGGTTCGCGGGCAGCAGGTCGGCGACGCGCTTGCCGGCGAGCCGCTCGCACAGCCGGTCGGCGTGCCCCTCGTCGTAGGCGCGGGCCAGCGCCGGGTCGTCGCGCACGTACTGCGGGATGAGCGCGCCGAGGAGCTGGGACCCGGGCAGCACGGCCTTCGGGCGGTGCCGCTCGTCCACCACGATCAGCCCGAGCAGCCGGTGCTCGGCCAGCAGGCGGGCGGCGTCCAGCGCGCTGGTGTCCGCGGTGACGGTGGGGTGGTCCACGGCGAGTTCTCCGGCGCGCACACCCCGACCGTAGCAGGGCGCGGCCCGCCGGCACCGATACCGTCACCGCCGGTCGGAGCGGCGGTCACGGCGTTCCCGCGTGGAAAACGCATCGGAATCCCGTTAGGGTCGGTGAACGGTGAGCCGGGAAGTCTGGTCGGCGTCGTACCGCCTACCCCGAAAAGACTTCCAGGAGCCGCCTTGGCCGCCGCAGCCGCAGTCACGATCTTCGTCGTCGCGTACGTGCTGATCGCGTCGGAGCGGATCCCCCGGACGGCGGTGGCGCTCGGCGGCGCGGCCCTGATGATGCTGCTGCACGTCACCGACGACGGCGCGGCGTTCTTCTCCGAGCGCACCGGGATCGACTGGAACGTCATCTTCCTGCTGCTCGGCATGATGGTGATCGTCTCGGTGCTGCGGCAGACCGGGGTGTTCGAGTACGTGGCGATCTGGGCGGCGAAACGGGCGCGCGGGCGGCCGTACCGGCTGATGGTGATGCTGGTCCTGATCACCGCGGGCGCGTCGGCGCTGCTGGACAACGTCACCACCGTGCTGCTGGTCGCGCCGGTCACCTTCCTGGTGTGCGAGCGGCTCGGCCTGGACGTCGTCCCGTACCTGATCGCCGAGGTGATGGCGTCCAACATCGGCGGCACCGCGACGCTCGTCGGGGACCCGCCCAACATCATCATCGCCAGCCGCGGCGGCCTGACGTTCAACGAGTTCCTGGTGCACCTCGCGCCGCTGGTGGTGGGGCTGGTCGCGGTGTTCTGCCTGCTGTGCCGGTGGCTGTTCCGGTCGGCGTTCGTCTACGACGCCGGCCGCGCGGCGGAGGTCATGGCGCTGCGGGAGAGGGAGGCCATCACCGACCGGCGGCTGCTGTGGCAGGGGCTGGGGGTGCTCGCCGCGGTGATCGCGGCGTTCGTGCTGCATCCCGTCCTGGACTACCAGCCGTCGGTGGTCGCGCTGCTCGGCGCGGGGCTGCTGGTCGCCGCGACGAAGGTCACCACCGAGCAGGCGCTCGCGGAGGTGGAGTGGCCGACGCTGGTGTTCTTCGCGGGGCTGTTCGTGATGGTCGGCGGGCTGGTGGAGACGGGCGTCATCGCGGACGTGTCGCGGGCCGCGGCCGACCTGACCGGCGGGGACCTCGGCGCGTCGTCGATGCTGCTGCTGTGGGCGTCGGGCGTGCTGTCGGCGATCGTGGACAACATCCCCTACGTCGCGACGATGAGCCCGATCGTCTCCGACCTCGTCCAGGCGCATCCGGGCGCCGAGGGGCACGTGCTGTGGTGGTCGCTGGCGCTCGGGTCCGACCTCGGCGGCAACGCGACCGCGATCGGGGCGAGCGCCAACGTCGTCGTGCTGGGCATCGCCGCCCGCAACGGCACCCCGATCGGCTTCTGGAAGTTCACCCGGTACGGCCTGATCGTCACGGCCGTCACGGTGACCCTGTGCGTCCCCTACCTGTGGTTGCGCTATCTGTGACCGGCGGCGCGGCCGGCGAGGCGGCGGGGCGGGCGGTCAGCAGCGGTGCCAGGGGGCCGTGGCGCAGCCGGCCGACGAGCGGCGTGGCGACGCGGCGCAGGAGCAGGGCGACGAGGCAGGCGACCGGCACCGCCAGGACGATGGAGCCGATGACGTCGTGCGGGTAGTGGCCGCCGACGTAGACGCGCGTGAAGGCCTCGAAGGCCGCGAAGACGGCGGCGACGGCGCCCAGCCGCCGGTCGAGCAGGTACAGGGCGGCGGCGGCCGCGGCGGCGGCCGTGGAGTGCCCGCTGGGGAAGGCGTAGTCGGACGGCGCCGGGCACGCCTCGACGATGAACGCGTGCGGCATCGCCCGGCACGGGCGCGGCTCCTCGACGACCTTCTTGACGACCTCGGCGGCGGCGAACGCGACGGCGACCGCGACGGGGCCGGCCAGCGCGAGGGCCATCGCCGCCGCGTCCCGGTGCCGTGCCCGCCACCAGGCGGCGAGCATCAGCACGGCGAAGACGGCGAGCCCGGCGTTGGTCCACCACTCCAGAGGGCCGTTGAGCCAGCGGGTGTCGCGGGCGAGGTGCGTGACGGCGGTGAAGAGCGGGCCGTCGACGCGGGAGCCGTCGAGGGCCAGGGGTGCCGGGGCGGCGGTCATCCGGGGTCTTCCTGTTCGGTCGCGCTTGAACGTCTACAGCACTGTAGACGGTCGGCGGCCGGGAACGCGCCACCGCTCCCGGGGACCCAGGGGACCGCGGCCGGGCAACAAAGGATGATCAGACCTCGACCCGAGAGGCCCGCCCATGCCCCCGACAAGCCGGTCGTCACCGGTCCGTCCCGCCCCGGCACCGGCCGGAGCGCCCGCCGCGGACCCCGCCGGAGAGCCCGCCGGAGACCCGTCCCGGGAACCGACGGACGCGGCGCTCATCGCCGCGTCCCGCACCGATCCCGAGCGGTTCGCCGCGCTGTTCCGCCGGCACGCCCCGGCGATCATGCGGTACACGGTGCGGCGCCTCGGCCAGGACCCGGCCGACGACATCGTCGCCGAGACCTTCCTGGTCGCCTTCCGCCGCCGCGGCGCCTACGACGCGGCGCGCCCGGACGCGCGCCCGTGGCTCTACGGCATCGCCACCAACCTGATCCGGCGGCACCGCCGCGCCGAGGTGCGGGCGCTGCGCGCGCTCGCCCGCGGCGGCGCCGACCCGGTCACCGAGCCGTTCACCGACGCCGTCGAGGACCGGGTGCACGCGGGCGCCCGCTCCCAGGCCCTCGCCGGCGCGATCGCCGCGCTGCCCGCCGCGCAGCGGGAGGTCCTGCTGCTGGTGACCTGGGCCGAGCTGACCTACGACGAGGTCGCCGAGGCCCTCGGCGTCCCGTCCGGGACCGTCCGGTCCCGGATGAACCGGATCCGCCGCAAGCTCCGCGACGCGCTCGGCGACGCCGCCGACCCCCACCGGGAGGCCCACGATGGATGAACTGACGCTGGTGGAGCGACTGCGCTCCGAGGTCCCCGGCGACCTGGACGTGGCCGCAGCCGAGCGCCGGTGGCGTGACCGGGCCCTGGCCGCCCCCGCCCGGGCGCGGCGGCGCCGCGCCCGCAGGCCGCTGCTGCTGTCCGGGGTCGCCGCCGCGGCGTGCGCCGGAGTGGCCGCGACCGTGGTGGCCACGTACCAGCCGGCGGATCCGCCCCCGCCGCCCGCAGCCGTGGCCGCCCTGCTCGACCAGGCCGCCGACCGCGCCGGCGCCGACCCGGTCCCGAGGCCGGACCAGTTCGTCTACCAGGACCTGATCGAACTGCGCCGGACGGCGGGCAAGGGGCGCTGGTACCAGGACCGCAACCAGTCCTGGGTCTCGGTCGACGGGTCCAGGACCGGGCTCGTCCGGCTGAAGAACTCGATCGAGGCCGGTCCGGACGAGGGCGTCCCGCCGGACGGCGACAGCGTCCTCAAACCGTGCGGGCAGGTGCCGCCGATCGAGCGGCCCTACCTCGGCGACGTCCCCGCCGACCCCGACGCCCTGCTCCGCCTGCTGGTGACCGAGGGCGACGGCCCGCGGGCCGCGCGGCAGTGGGAGGCCGCCACCGACCTGATCGACCGGCCCGCGCCGCCCGCCGTGCGCGCGGCGCTGTTCCGCGCCATCGGCCGGATCCCCGGCGTCCGGCTGGCGAGCGACTCCGTGGACGCGGCGGGACGGCACGGCGTCGCGGTCACCCGGACCCGGGACGGGGTGCGGGAGGAGCTGATCTTCGACACCGCGACGCACCGGTTCCTGGGGACCCGCGACATCGTCACCCGCTCCAGCGACCAGCTCGGACGGCGCGGGTCGACCCTGTTCTCCAGCGCCCTGCTGCGGACGACGATCGTGGACGGGGTGCCGAAGCCCGCTCCGGGCGCGGAGGTCTCCAACTGCTGACCGGATCCGGCCCGTCCCGCCGCCCGGCCCGGTGCGGGCGGCGGGACGGGCCGGTTCGTCCGGAAAGGCGCGGAGAATGCGAGATGGCGGCGCTATCGTGTCGCCTGACCATCGCGCTGACACGCCTCGTACAGGAGCCTCCATGGGCTACCCCCCGCCTCCCTCCCAGCCCGGCCCAGGAGGCCCGTACCAGCCCGGTTACGGGCCTGGAGGCTATGGCGCCCCGGCGCCCGCCGGGCCGCCCGCTCCGCCGTACGCGCCGCAGCAGCCCGCCTACCCGCCGAACGGCTACGCGCCCGCCGGCTACCCGCCCCAGCAGCCCGCGTACCCGGCGCCGCAGCAGGGCGGATACCCGCCGCAGCAGCAGGGTGGATATCCGCAGCAGGGCGGCTACCCGCAGCAGCAGCCTCCCGCGCAGTACGGCACGGCTCCCGCCGACCTGTACGGCTCGCCCATCCTGGTCTACGACCAGCCGGCGCAGTTCTTCTCGACGGAGGCGAACTACACGATCTGGAGCCCGCAGGGGCAGCCCGCCGCGCACGTCCGGGAGCAGGGCGTCAGCGGGGCGAAGAAGGCCCTGCGCGTGGTGAACCAGGGGAGCCAGACGAAGGCGGAGCGGAAGCTGACGATCTTCCGCCCGGACGGCATGCCGTACTTCCACTTCTACAAGCCCTACGGGTTCATGGGGACGCCCAGGATGCAGGTGCTCACCGCGCAGGGCGGCCTCATCGGGCACCTGCGCAAGCGGGCGATGCGCGGCTGGGAGATCCTCAGCGCGCAGGAGCAGCAGCTCGGCTACTACGAGCTGCTCAGCGGCCGGGTCACCGACTGGCAGCAGCAGGAGATCGCCCGCATCCAGCGCGGTTTCGAGGGCATGGGCGAGCTGCTGTCGCAGATGTTCACCGGCGCGGACCGCTACGTCCTGCGGATGCACGCGCCCCTGCAGGAGCCGATGCGGACGCTCGTCCTCGCGTGCCCGCTCGCGTTCGACACCGCCGTCTCGCAGAACCGCAGCATCGGCGGCTGGCTCTAGCCGCACCGCTGCTCGGCGGCGTCCTCGGCCGTTCCGGGGACGGTGTCGGCGGTGCCCGCGCGCTGCCGCAGGACCCCGGCCGCCGCCGCGGCGGCGACGCAGCACGCCACCGGCAGGAAGAACGTGACGTTGAGCGGCATGACGCCGGTGAGCGCGCCGATGGCGGCGGGCCCGGCGAGCATGCCGAGGTAGCCGATGCCCGCGACGCGGGAGACGTTGACGCCGGCGGCGTCGCGGTCGGCGTGCCCGGCGGCGCTGAAGAGCTGCGGGATGCAGCCGGACAGCCCGGCCCCGAACACCGCCCAGCCGGCCAGCGCCAGCGGGATCCACGGCGACAGGGCGGCGGCGGCCATCCCGAGCGCGGCGGCGGACGCCCCGTAGCGCAGGACGGCGACCGGGCCGAGCCGCGCCGCGACGCGGTCGGCGAGCAGCCGGCCGATCGTCATGGTGGTGGCGAACGCGCCGTAGGCGAGGGCGGCGGTGGCGGCGGGCGCGTCCAGGACGCGGCGCAGGTGCAGCGCGCTCCAGTCGTTCGCGACGCCCTCGCACAGCATGATCATCAGAGCGAGCGCCGCCAGCGCCCAGATCCGCAGGGGCATCCGCCGCCGCGCCCCCGCGGCGCTCGCCTCGCGGGCGCGGTCCG
>NZ_WBMR01000110.1 GCF_008923365.1 Actinomadura montaniterrae | reverse complement strand
CGCCGGTACGCCCGCCGGCTGCCCGCCGTGGACGCGGCGGCCGGGGCGGACGTGCCGGCGCTGTTCGGCGAGCGGGTCGCGGAGAACCGGGCGGCGGTGCGGCACGTCGGCGCGGACGAGCTGGCCACCGCGGTCGCCGCGGCGCTGTGGGGGCGCGAGGCCAAGCAGATCGTCGTCCCGGCGGACCTGCCGTTCGGCTGGCTCGCGGAGCTGGACGGGGTGCGCGCGATGGCGGACCGGCCGGCGATCGACGTGGACGCCCTCGCCGCCGCGGACGGCGTCGTCACCGGGTGCGCCGTCGCGATCGCCGAGACCGGGACCGTCGTGCTGGACGGCGGCCCGACGCAGGGCCGCCGCGTCCTCACCCTGCTGCCCGCCTACCATCTGTGCGTCGTGCAGGCCGAGCAGATCGTGGGCACGGTCCCGGAGGCGGTCGAGCGGCTCGACCCGGCCCGCCCGCTGACGTGGATCAGCGGCCCGTCGGCCGCGTACGGCGCGGACATGGCGGGCGCGGAGGGCATGCACGGCCCCCGCCACCTCGAGGTCCTGGTCGTCGAGGACTGACCCGCCGCGCCGCCCGCTATCCGGCGCCGGCGAGGACGAGGTCGAGGCCGGCGGTGAAGCGGGCGTCCCAGTCGACGGCGCGGTCGGCGCCGTCCTCCGCCGTCCCGCGCACCTCCAGGGCGGCGTGCCCGATCACGTAGCCGAGCAGCGTGTGCGCGGCGACGGCGGCGGACTCCTCGCGCACGCCGCCCTGCCGCATCACCTCCCGCAGGGACGCGACGGTCGCGGCGAGCGCGGCCGGGTTGCGGCGGGTGACGACGAGCGGGAGCACGCCCGCGTGGGCGAGGAGCCGGGACCGGTAGTCGCCGGCCCAGGCGCGCAGCACGCCCCGCCAGGACGCGGCGTCCGCGGCCCCGGTGTCGGCGGGGGCGGCGGCGACGTGCGCGACGAGGCCGTCGAGCAGCTGCTCCTTGCCGCGCGGGAGGTGGTGGTAGATCGCCATCGCCTCGACCTCGAGGGCGTCGCCGAGGCGGCGCATGGTGAGGCGGCCGAGTCCCTGGCCGTCGACGATCTGCAGGGCCGCCTCGGTGATCCGCTCGATCGACAGCGGCGCGCGGTTCTGGGCGTTGATGCTGGGCTGCCTGACCATGGGGGCAAGCGTACGGCGGCCCGCCGACACGATCGGGGATCCGGCGCGCGCCGTGCCGGGGGCGGCGGCGCCTTCCCGGACCTTACTGTGTAAAGGCGCCGAGTTCGGTGTCCGGCGTCACACCCGGTGGACGGCGCGCGTACGCTGGGCCTCGATCGGACGATGAAGATCGTGAGCTTGAGGGAGTATCGCCATGCCGCTGATCCGCAAGGTGGGCAAGGACGTCGCGGAGCAGTACGAGGCCGACGAGCGGCTGGCCGCCGACTACGACGCGCGCCTCGCCGCCGCGCGCGAGGCCGAGCGCGCGCTGCGGGACGCCCAGGGCGCGGACGTGCCCGGGCCGGAGCTGCACGAGCTGACCATTGCCTTCGACCAGGCCATGACCGACGTGCTCGCCGCGGCGGAGGCGGCCGAGCGGGTGGCGATGGGCCCCAGGACCTACGTGTCGGATGAGCAGGACGCCACGGCGCGGCGCGCCGCGGAGATCGCGCGCCGCAAGGCCAAGGCGCGCCCGTCCGTGCGGCCGTGGACCGACGAGGTCGACCGGCTGCGCACCGCGCGGGAGGCGCACCGGCTGAGCTTCCGGACGCGTCCCGCCGCGGCCGTCTGAGCGGCCGCGCAGGCGCGCCGCCGCCCGAGCCGGGGGGCCGTGGCGGCGGTCCGTCCCACGTGGGACCGCGTGGGACGACACAGCACCACCGAGTGGCACCGGCCACCGAACTCTGAGAGTCTGCCCTCTCGGGGAACGCCGGGGGCGGTCCGCGCCGCCCGCCGCCGCGCGCGGCGGGCGCGGGACGCTCCGGCGGAGAGGGCGCTGGTGCCCTGGACGCGGGGGGAAGTCACGTGGAGCGCACGCCGCCGGATCGGTGCCGCGTACTCGAGTCCTACCAGGACGGTACGCGGGCGATCCGTGAGCTGGCGTCGGCGGTCGAGGACTGGGACGTGCCGACGCCGTGCGCCGACTGGCAGCTGATCGACCTGGCCGGGCACCTGCGGTGCGTGGCGGAGAACTTCCTGGAGTACCTGCAGGACGCGCCGGACAGCCGGCTGGCGAAGCTGTTCGCGCAGGACGCCGCGACGGCGGTGCTGATCCGCCAGCAGGCGCGGCAGAACGCGGCGGAGCTGGCGGTGCTGCCGCCGGAGCCCGGCCGGGAGCGGATCATGGCGTTCTCGGTGTCGGCGGGGGCGTACTTCGACCTGATGCCGGACATGTGGGACCGCACCCACCTGATCTACCGGGGCACCAAGTACACCGTCGGCGACCACGCGGGCGCGGCGTGCGTGGAGTGGCACCTGCACGCGTGGGACATGGCGCGCGCGATCGGCGTCGACTACCGGCCGCGCGACCCGGACGTGCTGGTGTCGGCGTGGCACTGGGGCGTCCCGCACCTGCCGCTGGCGTCGGGGGACGCGTGGGAGTCGGTGCTGCGGTCCTCGGGCCGCGCGCCGAACTGGCCGGACCCCGGTGAGGGGCCCGGCCGGTCGCGGGGCGGGCGGCAGCGCGGCGCGCGGCAGGGCGTCAGACGCCCGCCGGCTTCCTCGGGTGGGTCCGCAGGTAGACCGCCCAGGTGAGCAGGCAGCAGACGGCGTAGTAGGCGATGAACGCGATGTACGCGCCGTCTCCGGTCCCGGAGTCCAGGAACGACTGCCGGAAGGCGATGTTGACCAGCACGCCGCCGAACGCGCCGATCGCGCCGGCGACGCCGATGAGCGCTCCGGAGAGCCGCCGGGCCTCGTGCTCGGCGGCCACCGGGTCGCCGCCGTTGGCGACGCCGAGCTGCGCCTTCGCCCGGAAGATCGCCGGGATCATCTTGTAGGTGGAGCCGTTGCCGAGCCCGCTGAACACGAACAGCAGGATGAAGCCGGTGACGAACAGGGCGAGCGACTTCTCGCGCGAGGCGGTGAGGACGAGCCCGGCCGAGACCGCCATGGCGACGAAGTTCCAGAAGGTGACCTTCGCGCCGCCGGTCCGGTCGGCGAGCCAGCCGCCGACGGGCCGGATCAGCGAGCCGAGCAGGGGGCCGAGGAAGGTCAGGTACGCGGCCTTGATCGGGGTGTCGAAGTCGGCCTTGAACTGGACCTGCAGCACCTGCCCGAAGGCGAACCCGAAGCCGATGAACGACCCGAACGTGCCGATGTAGAGCAGCGACATGATCCAGGTGTGGCCGTCCTTGCAGACGTCGCGCATCGCCCGCTTCTCGTTGCGGACCTGGGACAGGTTGTCCATGTACAGGGCCGCGCCGAGCGCGGCGAGCACGATGAGCGGGATGTAGATGCCGGCGACGACGCCGGGGTGGCCCTTGCCGGCGGTGGCGAGGACCGCGAGGCCGACGAGCTGGACGACGGCGACGCCGATGTTGCCGCCGCCGGCGTTGATGCCGAGCGCCCAGCCCTTGAGGCGCTGCGGGTAGAAGGCGTTGATGTTGGCCATCGAGGAGGCGAAGTTGCCGCCGCCGACGCCCGCGACCGCCGCCAGGATCAGCAGGGTGGAGTACGAGACGCCGGGCTTGATGAGGAACGCGGCGAGCACCGCGGGGACCAGCAGCAGCGAGGCGCTGACGATGGTCCAGTTGCGTCCGCCGAGCCGGGCGACGGCGAAGGTGTACGGGATCCGCAGCACCGACCCGATGGCCGCGGGGACGGTGGTGAGCATGAACTTGCCGGCCGGGTCGATGCCGTAGGCGGGGCCGAGGAACAGCACGAGCACCGACCACAGCGTCCAGACCGAGAACCCGATGTGCTCGGAGAAGATCGAGAACGCGAGGTTGCGGCGGGCGGTGCGGGCCCCGGACGCGGCCCAGAACTCCGGGTCCTCGGGCCGCCAGTCCTCGATCCAGCGGCCCTTCAGCGAGGGGCGGCGCGTCCTCGGCGCCGCTTCGGTCGTGACGGTCATCGGGTGTCTCCTTGTGGTCGCTGACGAGGCAGGACGCTAGGAGCCGGCCGTTTCGTGCTTGTGTGGCCCGCAATGCGGCGGTGATAACTCCACTGCACAGCGTGTGCGCGCTGGGTGTGAGACGGGCCGGGCGTGCGTGGCCGCCGCCCCGCCGGGGTAGACCATGATCGCGGCGCGGCGGGGGAGGGAGACAGGACCGATGGCGACCTGCGAGGTCTGCGGGAACGACTACGCGATGGCGTTCGAGGTGCACGCGCAGGGGGACGTGCACACCTTCGACTCGTTCGAGTGCGCGATCACCCGGATGGCGCCGATCTGCGAGCACTGCAAGTGCCGGATCGTCGGGCACGGCGTCGAGGTGGGCGGGCGGTTCTACTGCTGCGCCCACTGCGCGCGCGCCTCCGAGCCGGAGCGCGCGCGGCTCATCCAGGACGCCGCGCCGGTGTAGGCACGGCGCGGGGGCTTGCGGGCCGGGCCGGGCGGCGGCCCGGCCGGATCCGGGTCCCGCTGCTCCGCCCCGGTGCTCAGTCCCGGTGCTCAGCCCCTGGTGCTCAGCCCGCGGGGCGGCCCGCGGCGCCGAAGGCGGGCTCGCGGCCGTCCTCGAGGTAGACGGGGCGGCCGTCGGCGAGCGCGCGCAGGCTGGGCTCCATCCGGCGCGAGACGTGCGCGGGCGACAGCTCGGGGATCTTCTCCGGCGCGACCAGGACGTGGTCGGACAGCTCGTCGGGCGGCAGCCGGATCGCGGCGAGCTCGGCGTCGCTGATGGCACCGCCGAAGACGAACACGTTGACCGAGTCGACGCCGTCGTCGCGCGGGGAGCCCCAGTCGACGCAGACGAGGCCGTCCAGGCGGGGGACGAGGCCGAGCTCCTCGCGGCATTCGCGCACGCACGCGGCGAGCGGGGACTCGTCGGTCTCGATGACCCCGCCCGGCAGGAACCAGCCCTCGCTGTAGGTGGGCTTGACCAGCAGGACCCGCCCGAGGTCGTCCAGGAGCAGGGCCGCCGCGGCGCCGCGGGAGCGCGGCAGCGAGGCGTAGTAAGCAAGGTCGGGCATGTACCGAGATTAGGCCGGACGACCGTCGTGTGATCCTCGCCGCGGCGGGCCCGGCACCGCATCCTCCGCGAGATCGCCGGGCCGCCGCGAATCCGGTTCGGCAACCGGCCGGAGGGTGACGAATGGACCCTGACAATCGCCGACAACGCTTGACACGCGATCGTCAACCCTTGCCGCCGGCCGCCGGCGAGAGGGCCGCCGGTGGCGGCGGGCGGCGGCTGACCTTGCCGGATGCACGGCGTGAAGCGCATTTAACGCGCGGGTCACACGCGGGACGCGGCGGCGAAACGGCGCCGCCGGAGCCTTCCGGCATGACCGGGACTCCTACGCACTGCCCGTACTGCGCCCTGCAATGCGGGATGACCCTCGACGGCGGCGCGCCTGCGGGCGGCATGTCCGCGACGAGTGCGTCCGCGGGCGGCGCGCCGGTGCGGGTGGCGCCGCGCGACGACGTGCCCGCGAACCGCGGGGGGCTCTGCCAGAAGGGCTGGACCGCAGCGGAGCTGCTCAGCGTCCCGGACCGGCTGACCACTCCGCTGATGCGCCGCACCCGCGACGCGCCGCTGGAGCCGTGTACCTGGGACGAGGCGCTCGACCGGATCGTCTCCGGCATCGGGCGGCTGGCCGCGGAGCACGGCCCGGACGCCGTCGCGGTGTTCGGCGGCGGCGGGCTGACCAACGAGAAGGCCTACCAGCTCGGCAAGTTCGCACGGGTCGCGCTGCGCACCTCGCAGATCGACTACAACGGGCGGTTCTGCATGTCGTCGGCGGCCGCGGCGTCCGGCCGGGCGTTCGGGATGGACCGGGGGCTGCCCGGCCCGGTCACCGACCTGGCCGCGTCCGGCGCCGTTCTGCTCGCGGGCGGGAACCCGGCCGAGACGATGCCGCCGTTCATGCGGCACCTGGCCGACATGCGCGACGGCGGCGGAGCGCTCATCGTCGTGGACCCGCGCCGCACAGCGACGGCCCGGCAGGCGGACCTGCACCTGCAGCCCGCGGCCGGCACCGACATCGCGCTCGCCAACGGCCTGCTGCACCTGGCGCTGGCCGAGGGCCTCGCCGACGAGGAGTACATCGCGGCGCGGACGAGCGGGTTCGACGCCGTCCGGACGGTCGCAAACGCGTACTGGCCGGACCGGGTGGAGCGCATCACCGGCGTCCCGCTCCCGAAGATGCGCGAGGCCGTCCGGCTGCTGGCGGGCGCGGACCGCGCCCACGTGCTGACGGCGCGCGGCTCCGAGCAGCACGCGCGCGGCACCGACATGGTCTCCGGGTTCATCAACCTGGCGCTGGCGCTCGGGCTGCCGGGCCGTCCCGGCTCCGGTTACGGCTGCCTGACCGGGCAGGGCAACGGGCAGGGCGGCCGCGAGCACGGGCAGAAGGCCGACCAGCTGCCCGGCTACCGGAAGATCGACGACCCGGCGGCGCGCGCGCACGTCGCGGCCGTGTGGGGCGTCGATCCGGACGCGCTGCCGGGCCCGGGCCGGTCGGCGTACGAGCTCCTGTCGGCGCTCGGCACGCCGGACGGCCCCAAGGCGATGCTGCTGTTCGGATCGAACCCGGTCGTGTCGGCGCCGCGCGCCGCGTCCGTCGAGGAGCGGCTCGGCGCCCTCGACCTGCTGGTCGTCGCCGACTTCGTGCCGTCGGAGACCGCCCGGCTCGCCGACGTGGTGCTGCCGACCGCGCAGTGGGCGGAGGAGTCCGGCACGATGACGAACCTGGAGGGCCGGGTGCTGCGCCGCCGCCGGGCGGTCTCCGCGCCGGACGGCGTCCGCACCGACCTAGAGATCATCGCGGCGCTGGCCGGGCGGCTCGGCGCGCCGGGGGAGTGGAGCACCGACCCCGAGCGGGTGTTCGGCGAGCTGCGCCGCGCGAGCGCCGGCGGCGTCGCCGACTACTCCGGCATCACCTACGAGCGGATCGAGGCCGAGGGCGGGGTGTTCTGGCCCTGCCCGTCCGAGGACCACCCCGGCACGCCGCGCCCCTACCTGGACCGCTTCCCCACGCCGGACGGGCGGGCCCGGTTCGTCGCGGTCGAGCACCACGGCGCCGCCGAGGACGTCGACGCCGAGTACCCGCTGTACCTGACGACCGGCCGCGTCCTGGCGCAGTACCAGTCGGGCGCGCAGACCCGCCGGGTCCGGGCGCTGGCGGACGCGGCGCCGGGGCCGTTCGTGGAGCTGCATCCCGACCTCGCCGAGCGGCTCGGCGTCGAGGACGGCCAGGACGTGAAGGTGGAGAGCCGCCGGGGCACCGCGACCGCCGCCGCGCGCGTGACGGACGCGATCCGCCGCGACACGGTCTTCATGCCGTTCCACTGGGCGGGGGAGGGGCGCGCGAACCTGCTCACCGGCACGGCCCTGGACCCCGTCTCGCGGATGCCGGAGTTCAAGGTGTGCGCCGTCCGGATTTCGGCGTGAGCGCCTTTTAACACGGCGGTGACAAAGGAGACCCAACCGTGAAACGGCCTCTGCGGAGACTCGGTTCATGAACATCGGGGACGGACCGGCCCGACCGGCCACCGCGCGAACCTTACAACGTCAAGGCGCCGGGCCGGTGGCATCCGGCACTGCGCCCGCCATGTTCCCGCACGCGACTCGCCTGGAGGTTGCCGTCCGATGAGCATCACATCCGAAGCGACGATCACGAGGCGTCCCGCCGAAGCCGCGGCCCGCTGGTTCGACATCTGCTCCTACGCCGACCTGATCCCCGAGCGGGGCGCCTGCGCGATGCTGGACGGCACGCAGGTCGCGGTGTTCCGCGCCTTCGACGGAACGCTGTACGCGCTGTCGAACCTCGACCCGTTCAGCGGCGCGTACGTCCTGTCGCGGGGCATCCTCGGCACCCGCGACGGCGTCCCGACGGTCGCCTCGCCCATGTACAAGCAGGTGTTCGACCTGCGCACCGGGGTCTGCCTGGACGACCCGCGGGTGGCGGTGCCGGTGTTCCCGGTCCGCCGCGCGGACGGCGACCGCGTGGAGGTGGCGCTCACCGATGACCGCCGACAGTGAGCCGCTGGCCGGGTTCGCCGTCGGGGTGACCGCGGCCCGCCGCCACGAGGAGCTCGCGACGCTGCTGGAGCGGCGCGGCGCGCGGGTGGTGCTCGCCCCCGCGATCCGCCTGGTCCCGCTCGCCGACGACGCCGAGCTGCTGGAGGCGACGCGGGCGTGCCTGGACCGGCCGCTGGACCACGCCGTCGTCACGACCGGGATCGGGTTCCGGGCGTGGCTGGAGACGGCGGACGGGTGGGGGCTGCGCGACGCCCTCATCGGGGCGCTCGGCGCCGCCGACATCGTGGCGCGCGGCCCGAAGGCGCGCGGCGCGATCCGCTCCGCCGGGCTGCAGGAGCGCTGGTCGCCGGAGTCGGAGGGCTGCGCGGAGGTGATCGCGCACCTGCTGGAGAAGGACCTGGCGGGCGCCCGGGTGGCGGTCCAGCTCTACGGGGAGCGCCAGCCGGAGCTGACCGACGCGCTGCGCGCGGCGGGCGCCGAGGTGATCGAGATCCCGGTGTACCGGTGGGCGCGCGCCGAGGACGTCACGCCGCTGCGGCGGCTCGTCGGGCAGGCCGTCGCGGGCACGGTGGACGCGATCACCTTCACCAGCGCGCCCGCGGTCACCGCGACGCTCGCGGTCGCCGCCGAGGACGACCTGGAGGAGGCGCTGCTGGAGGCCCTGCGCACCCATGTGGTGGCGGCGTGCGTGGGCCCGGTGACGGCGCTGCCGCTGACCGAGCGCGGGGTGCCGGCCGTCCAGCCGGAACGGGCCAGGCTCGGGGCGCTCGTGCGGGCGCTGGCGTCGGACCTGCCGCGGCGCCGCGCGCGGCTGCTGTCGGTGCGCGGGTCGTCGCTGGAACTGCGCGGCCACGCCGTGGTGCTGGACGGGCAGCTGCGGCCCATCGCGCCCGCGCCGATGGCGATCCTGCGGGCGCTGGCGCGGCGGCCCGGGCACGTGGTGTCGCGCGCGGAGCTGTGCGGGGTGCTGCCGAGCCGGCTGGTCGTCGGCGGCTCGCCGTGGTCGCGGGACGCGCGGCCGCAGGCCGACGAGCACGCGGTGGAGATGGCGGTGGCGCGGCTCCGGCGGGGGCTCGGCCGCCCCGGGATCGTCGAGACGGTCGTCAAGCGCGGCTACCGGCTGGCGTGCGACCCGCGGCTGGTCGACCGGCTCGCGGCGGGCGCCGGTGGCTGACCGGCCCGCCACGTCCCGGCTGCCCGTCCGGCCGCCGGCGCTGCTGGCCGTCGCGCACGGCACCCGCGACCCGGCCGGGCCCGTCGTCGTGCGGGAGCTGCTGGCCCGGGTGCGGGCGCTGCGGCCCTCGCTTCGCGTGGCGGAGGCGTACGGGGAGCTGGTCTCCCCGTCGCTGGAGGAGGCCGCCGCCGCGCTGGACGGGCCCGTGGTCGCCGTGCCGCTGCTGCTGGGCCGCGGCTACCACGCCCTGATCGACATCCCCGAGCGCGCCGGGCGGCTGCTGCCCGGCGCGGTGACGGCGCGTCCCCTGGGCCCGGACGCGCTGCTCGCCGACGCGCTGGCCGGACGACTCGGCGCGATGCCGTCCGTCCGGCGCGGAGACGGGGGTCCGCCGCGCCCGCGGGACACCGTGGTCCTCGGCGCGGCGGGCTCCGCCGACCCGGCCGGCGCCGAAGACGTGCGCGCGGCGGCGCGGCTGCTCGCACGGCGGCTGCGGCGGCCCGTCCCGTACGGGTTCGTCGCGGCCGGCGGCCCGTCCCTGGACGAGGTGGTCGCGGAGCGGCGGCGGTGCGGTGCCGAGCGCGTGGTCGTGGCGTCGTACCTGCTGGCGCCCGGCCGGTTCCTGGACCGGATGCGGGCGTGCGGCGCGGACGCGGTGTCCGCGCCGATCGGGGCGCACGACGCGGCCGCCCGGCTGGTCCTGCGCCGCTATGATGAGGCGCGGTCGCGGACGGGCGAGCCCGTCCGGGTCTGCTGACGCGCCCGGTCCACTGACGCGCCTACTGGCGCGCTTGCTGCCGCAGCCGGGCCTCCGCCTCGACCTGCGGGGTGGCGACCCGTTCGCGCGGCGCCGTCCCCTGGTAGGCGGCGCCGTCCGCGGGGGAGTCCCCGCCGGGCGCGAGGTCGGCGAACCGGTCGTCGTGGTGGGCGAGGACCCGCAGCAGCATCCCCCGGAACAACCGCCGCTCGTCGGGTGACAGCGGTTCGAACAGGACCTCGTTGAGGCGGCGGCGGGCCCGGAGGCCCTCCTCGAGGAAGCCGAGGCCGCCGTCGGTGGCCTCCAGCGCGTAGCGCCGCCGGTCCGCGGGGTCGCGGCGGCGCCGGACGTGGCCGGCCTCCTCCAGCGCGTCCACGATCCCGACCAGGTCGCCGGCGTCCATGCGCAGCCGCTCGGCGACGTCGCGCTGCGACAGCGGCCCGGACCGCGCCACGCACCACAGGACGAGCAGGTGCGGCATCCGCGGCTGGCCGGGGAACATCCGCGTCCCGGTGCGCCGGACGAGGCGCACCATCTCGTACATCAGGTAGGTGGGCGAGTCGAACATCGGGTCGTCCTGGTCCTTCACGTCCCGCTCCTCGGAGATCGCTTGGAACGTCCTATCTCTCTTGACGTGAGAGATAGGCTACTCCTACCGTTGGAAAGCCCAAAATATGGGCGCATTTCTCCATCGGAGGGGAGGCCCCATGCCCGGCGGGGGACCCGCCGTCGAGGTCGACGGCCTGATCAGGAAGTTCGGCGAGGTGGAGGCCGTCCGGGGAATCGGCTTCACCGTGGCCCCCGGGGAGATCTTCGGTTTCCTCGGCCCGAACGGCGCCGGCAAGTCCACCACGATCAACATGCTCTGCACGCTGCTCAAGCCGACCGCCGGCACCGCGCGGGTCGCCGGCTTCGACGTCGTGGCCGAGCGCGACAGCGTCCGCCGCAACATCGGCCTGGTCTTCCAGGACCCGACGCTCGACGGCTACCTGTCCGGCGAGCAGAACCTGCGCTTCCACGCCGAGCTGTACGGGGTGCCGCGGAACGTGACCGGCGAGCGGATCCGGCAGGTGCTGGAGATGGTCGGGCTCTGGGACCGGCGCGCCGACCTCGTGCAGACCTACTCCGGCGGCATGAAGCGCCGGCTGGAGATCGCCCGCGGCCTGCTGCACTCGCCGCGGGTGCTGTTCCTGGACGAGCCGACCGTCGGCCTGGACCCGCAGACCCGCGCGTCGATCTGGGACTACATCCGGCAGCTCAAGGACGCCGAAGAGATCACCATCTTCATGACCACCCACTACATGGACGAGGCCGAGTTCTGCGACCGCATCGCGATCATGGACTCGGGGCGGATCGTCGCGCTGGACACCCCCGAGGCGCTCAAGGCGGGCGTCGGCAAGGACCGGGTCCGGATCCAGACCGCCGACGACGAGGCCGCGATCACCGCCCTCCGGGAGCGGTTCGACCTGGAGGCCGGCATGTCGGAGGGCGCCGTCGCGTTCTCGGTGGCCTCCGGCGAGGCGTTCGTGCCGCGGCTGTTCGCCGAGCTCGGCGTCCCGATCCGGTCGGTGAGCGTGTCCCGGCCGTCGCTGGACGACGTCTTCATGTCGTTCACCGGCTCGACGATCCGCGACGCCGAGGCCGGCTCCACCGACAGGATGCGCGTCATGATGCGTGCGGCGAGGAGATGAGATGACGAGCTCGACGCGGGCGGACACGCCCGGGGCGGCGGCGCCGGCCGCGGACGTGGTGCGGGTCCGGGTGCCGGAGCCGGGGCTGCGGCAGGACGTGCGCGCGGTGAAGATCGTCCTGCACCGGGAGCTGATCCGGTTCTGGCGCGACAAGCTGCGGATGGTGTCGGGGCTGGTGCAGCCGGTGCTGTGGCTGCTGGTGATGGGCACCGGCCTGTCGAACCTGATGGCGAGCGGCGGCGCGCACGGCGACATCGACCTGAAGACGTTCATCTTCCCGGGCGTGTGCGCGATGTCGGTGATGTTCACCGCGATGTTCTCCGCCGGGTCGATCGTGTGGGACCGCGAGTTCGGGTTCCTGCGCGAGATGCTCGTCGCGCCGGTCAGCCGCAGCTCGATCGTGATCGGCAAGTGCATCGGCGGCGCGCTGGTCGCGACGCTGCAGGGCGCGGTGATCGTCGCGCTGGCCGGGCTCGCCGGGGTGCCCTACGACCCCGTGCTGATCCTGGAGCTGCTGGGGCTGATGTTCCTCGGCGCGTTCGCGCTGACCGGGTTCGGCGTGATGATGGCCGCGCGGATCAAGCAGATGCAGTCGTTCTTCGGCCTCATGCAGATGGCGATGATGCCGATGATGTTCCTGTCCGGCGCGCTGTACCCGCTGAACGGCCTGCCCGCGTGGCTGACCGTGCTGACCCGGTTCAACCCGCTGACCTACGCCGTCGACCCGCTGCGCCAGGCGGTCTTCTCCCATCTGGACCTGACGCCGGCGCTGCGGCGCACCTTCGACCCCGGCGTGACCTGGAACGGGTGGGTCGTCCCGGTCTGGCTGGAGATCCTCATCGTGGTGGGGATGGGCGTCGGGCTGATGGGCGTCGCGATCGTCGAGTTCCGCCACACCGACTGACGGGACGCCGTCCGAAACACCCCCGGAAACCCCGCCGTCACCGTGCGTGATGCACCATACTGACCCCGGTCACGAAGCGAGTTGGGTCGGATGTGAAGGGTGACGGTGAACAGGTGAACGGGCATCGGACGATGATGCGGGGGGCGGCGGCGACGGCCGCCGTCCTCGCGGCGGTGACGGTTCCGGCGGTCATGGAGGCGCCCGCGCGGGCGGCGGACCGGACCGGCGGCCAGGCGGCCGGCGCGCACCGGGGGCTGCGGATCACGCGGTTCCTGGGGGAGAAGCGGCTGCCGCACCTGGCGAAGTTCGGCGGCACCACGGTGGGCGGCCTGTCGGGCATCGACCGCGACCCGCGCACCGGCGACTGGTACATGGTCTCCGACGACCGGTGGCGGTACGACCCGGCCCGCTTCTACACCGGCCGCGTCGACATCGACCCGCGCACGGGCCGGTTCGGCGGCGTGTCCCTCACCGGCGTGCACACGCTGACCGGCCCGGACGGCAAGCCCTACCCGGGGTTCGGCAAGCCGCGGTCGGTCGACCCCGAGTCGATCCGCTACGACCCGGATGCCCGCCGGGTGCTGTGGGGCAACGAGGGCGACCGGCCCGACGAGACGCACCAGGTGCCGCTGGCGCCGCTGACCGTCCAGTGGGCGGGCCGCGACGGCCGCTACCACGGCCTGCTCCCGCTGCCGGGGGATCTGCGGCTCACCACCGGCCACCACGGGCCGCGCCGCAACTTCGGCATGGAGGCGCTGGCGATCGCGCCGCACACCATCGCCGGGATGATCGAGGGGCCGCGCTACGAGGACGGGCCGCTCCCGACCGTCCGGCACGGCGCCGTGACCAGGCTGACGATGTGGAGCCGGCACGGGAAGGTGCGGGCGCAGTACGCCTACCAGGTCGACCGGCTGCCGGCCGCGCCGGTTCCGGCGGGCGGCGTCGCCGACAGCGGCGTGTCGGAGATCCTCGCGATCGACGACCACCGCTACCTGGCGCTGGAGCGGTCGTGGCTGCAGGGCGTCGGCTACAAGGTCAAGCTGTACGAGTTCGACACCCGCGGCGCGACGAACGTGCTGTCGCGGGGGAGCCTGGCGAAGGGCCGCGAGTACCGGCCGGTCCGCAAGCACCTGGTCGCCGACCTCGGCCGGTACGCCTCCCCGACGCAGAACCTGGAGGGGATGGGCTGGGGACCGAAGCTGCGGTCGGGGGAGCGGACGCTGGTGGTGTGCTCCGACGACAACTTCGACGCCCAGGAGGTCACCGAGTTCCTGGCGTTCGCCGTCCGGGGCCGCTGACGCCGCGGGCCCGCATGAACGCGACGGCGCCCGCCGGATCACGGATGATCCGGCGGGCGCCGGTGTCGTGCGGGCCGGGGCTCAGACGGCGAAGTCCAGCAGCGGGCGGGCGTTGCTGGGGTGCCGCAGCTTGGACAGCGACTCCTTCTCCAGCTGCCGGATCCGCTCGCGAGTCAGGCCCATCGCCTTGCCGATCTCGTCGAGCGTGCGCGGCGTCCCGTCGTACAGCCCGAACCGCATCGCCATGATCTTCGCCTCGCGCGGCGACAGGATGTCGAGGGTGCGGCGCAGCTGGTCGGCCATCAGCTGGCGGTCCACCAGCTCGGACGCCTCGGGGCTGTCGGTGTCCTCGATGAGGTCGCCGATGCGGGTCTCGCCGTCCTCGCCGATGGTGGAGTCCAGGCTGATCGGCTGGCGGCTGGTGCGCAGCAGCTCGCGGACCTGCTCGGGGCTCTTGTCCAGCTCGACGGCCAGCTCCTCGGGGGTGGGCTCGCGGCCGAGCCGCTGGTGCATGTCGCGCTCGACCCGGCTGAGCTTGCTCAGCATCTCCAGGACGTGCACGGGCAGCCGGATGGTGCGGGCCGAGTCGGCGAAGCCGCGCTGGATCGCCTGCCGGATCCACCACATCGCGTAGGTGGAGAACTTGTAGCCCTTGGAGTAGTCGAACTTCTCCACGGCGCGGATCAGGCCGAGGTTGCCCTCCTGGACGACGTCCAGCAGCGACAGGCCGCGGTCGGAGTACTTCTTGGCGACCGACACCACGAGCCGGAGGTTGGCCTCGAGCATGTGGGCCTTGGCGCGGCGCCCGTCGGCGGCGACCCACTCGAGGTCGGCGCGCATCCGCGGGGACAGCTTCTCGGTCTCCAGCTTGTGCTCGGCGTACAGCCCGGCCTCGATGCGCTTGGCCAGGTCGACCTCCTGCTCGGCGGTGAGCAGCTGCCGGCGGCCGATCGCCTTGAGGTAGGTGTGCACCGAGTCGCCCATGCCGGTCGACTGGTCGTCCAGGTCGGCGGGGGAGTCGGCGGCCTCGACCTCGGTGACCTCGAAGCCCTCCTCGGGCACGTCGGCGTCGCCGGGCTTGGCGGCGTCCTTGCCGGCGGTGTCCTTGGCGGTCCTGCGGGTCCGCCCGGCGCCCTTGGCGGTGCTCCTGCGGGCGGCGCCCTTCTTGGCGGTGCCCGGGGTGGCCTGGGCGGTGTCGCCGCCGTCGTGGTCCGCGGCCGCGGCCATCTTGCGGACGGTGTCGGGCTCCCCGGCCAGGCTGATCCCGGCCTCCGACAGCTCGCGCAGGATCGAGCGGCCCTGCGCCGGGCTGAGGCCGGCGGTCTCGAAGGCCCCCCTCACCTCGTCGAGCGAGAGGCGCCCTTGGGCGCGGCCGCGCTTCAGGAGGTCGTCGAGTGCGGGGCTCGCCGACTCCGTGAGCGGGGTCTCGATAGCGCTTCGCGGCATGGGGACACCCCTCTCCCTTCGGTGTGTGGATGCGGCGCGGATTGTCGTTCGCTGCTGGCGCACGCATATACGGGAACGTCGCGCGGAGGGCCGGTTGTTCCCGGACCGGCCGGATCGGCGCTCCCGGAGGGGATCGCGAGGGGACGATCCGGTCCCTCGTGGTGCCCGATCGGGGGCGTTCCATGCCGCGCGGCCCGCCCGAATACTGACCTTACTTCGTAAAGGCGCCGGGCTGTGGCGCTGTGACCAACGCCACTACGCCTCCTCCTGCTTCGGCCGCAGCGTCCGGCCGTACCGCGCGATCACGCGTTCACGCAGCTCGGGGTCGTCGCGGGGGACCGGTTCGAGGAACACCTCGTCGATTTCCTCGTGGGCGTCGCGCAGCTCGCGCGCCATCCGGACGCAGGCGCGCTCGACGTCGGCGGCGGTGAGCGCGTCGCGGAAGTCGAGCCGGGCGCAGACCAGCACGCGGTCGGCGCCGACCGTCATCGTGATGATGTCGACGACCCACTCCACCTCGGGCGCGGCGTACAGCCGGGCGCGGACGTCGTCGACGATGCGGGGGTCGGCCTGGTTGCCGATCAGCAGGTTGAGGTTGATCCGGCCGAGGACGAGCGCGACGACGGTCAGCAGCACGCCGATCAGGACCGAGCCGATGCCGTCCCAGACCGCCGAGCCGGTGGCCTGGTGCAGGCCGAGCCCGCCGAAGGCCAGGAGGAGGCCGACGAGCGCGGCGGAGTCCTCGAGCAGGACGCTGATCGCGGTGGGCTCGTCGGTGCGGCGGATGTAGGCCAGGAACGGCAGGGACTCCTCGCGGGCGGCGGCGCGGGTCTGCCGGAGGGCCTGCTGCCAGGAGATCCCCTCCAGGACGAACGCGACGGCGAGCACGATGTACCCGACCAGCGGGTCGGACTCCGCGCCCGAGCGGGCCCCGATGAGCGTCTCGAATCCCTGGTAGTAGGAGAACAGCGCGCCCATGCCGAAGATCGCGACGGCGACGAGCAGCGTCCAGATGTAGCGCTCCTTGCCGTAGCCGAAGGGGTGCCGGCGGTCGGCGGGCCGGCCGCTGCGCCGCAGCCCGACCATCAGCAGGATCTCGTTGAAGGTGTCGGCTACCGAGTGCGCGGCCTCGGCGGCCATCGACGCCGATCCGGTGATCAGCGCGGCGACGATCTTGGCGAGGGCGATGCCGAGGTTGGCCAGGAACGCCAGCAGGACGGTCAGGCCGCTCTCGTTCTCCGGCTCCTCGCGCTGTCCGCCCATGCCGGTCGTCCTCCCCCGATCGTCGCCGTGCCATGCGCCCCGCGCGTCCCGCGCGCTACAGGTGTCACCTCGCGGCGCGCAGCCGGGCGCGGTCGGGCTTGCCGGAGGCCAGTAGGGGGATCGCGTCGACGAGCTCCAGCTCGCGGGGAGCCGCGCAGGCGGGCATCGTCTCGCGGACGAAGGCGCGCAGCTCGGGCAGGGCGGGGGGCTCGGCGGCTGGCACCACGACGGCGGTGACGCGCTCGCCCCATTCGGGGTCGGGGCGGCCGACCACGACGACGTCGCGGACCTTGGGGTGCCGCGACAGCGCGGTGGCGATCTCGCCGGCGACGACCTTCTCGCCGCCGGTGTTGATGACGTCGTCGACGCGGCCGCGGACGCGGAGCCGCCCGTCCTCGTCCAGGGCGCCGAGGTCCTGGGTGACGAACCATTCGCCGTCGCGGACCGCGGCGGTCTGCTCGGGGCGCAGCCGGTAGCCGGTGAACAGGGACGGCCCGGCGAGGCGGATCCGGCCGTCGGCGCCGAGCTCGGCGCGCATGCCGTCCAGGGGGGTGCCGTCGTAGACGCAGCCGCCGCAGGTCTCGCTCATGCCGTAGGTGGTGAAGACGCGGCCGCCGCGGTCGCGGGCCTCGGCGAGCAGGCCGGGCGCGGCGGCGGCGCCGCCGAGGACGATCGCGCCGAGCCCGGACAGGTCGGTGCCGGCGTCCAGGAGGCGGCGCAGCTGGGTGGGGACCAGGGAGATGTGCACGGGGCCCGCGGCGGCGACGGCGGCGGTGTCGAAGCGGGGCGTGATGATCGGGTCGGTGCCGGCGAGCAGGGACCGGACGAGGACCTGGACGCCGGAGATGTGGCTGGTCGGCACGCAGCACAGCCAGCGGTCGCCGGGCGCGGCCTCGATGCGGGCGAGGGTGCCGGCGGCGGAGTGGCGCAGCGCGGCGGCCGACAGCTCGACGAACTTGGGGGCGCCGGTGGAGCCGGACGTGGCGATCAGCACGGCCGTGTCGTCGGCGGGCGGGGCGTGCTCGCCTGCGGCGCGGTAAGGGGTGAGGCCGTCCTCGGTCTCGACGGCGTCGGGGGCGAGCGCCTCCAGCATGGCGTCCAGCGTCGGCGCGGGAAGCCCGGGGGAGAGGGGGCAGACGGCGGGGCCGCCGTCGAGGGCGGCGGCGAGCGCCCGGAACAGGCGGGGCCCGGGCGGCAGCACGGCGGCGTGGAAGCGGCGATCCATGATCTCATCAGGGTAGGCGACCCCGCTGAACGCGTTCAAACCGCGGGGCGGTTGAATGGGCTCGACCCGGATCGACGCGGGCCCCGACGGGAGAGGATCACATGGTCTCGGAGCTGTTCGACGCGGACGCCTGGAAAGAGGTCGAGGGGTTCGGCTTCACCGACATCACCTACCACCGGGCCGTGGACCAGGGAACCGTCCGGATCGCGTTCGACCGCCCCGAGGTGCGCAACGCGTTCCGCCCGCACACGGTCGACGAGCTGTACCGGGCGCTGGACCACGCGCGGATGTCCTCGGACGTCGGCTGCGTGCTGCTGACGGGCAACGGGCCGTCGCCCAAGGACGGCGGGTGGGCGTTCTGCTCGGGCGGCGACCAGCGCATCCGCGGCAAGGACGGCTACAAGTACGCCGAGGGCGAGACGTCCGACACCATCGACCCGGCGCGGGCGGGCCGGCTGCACATCCTGGAGGTGCAGCGGCTGATCCGGATGATGGGCAAGGTCGTGATCTGCGTCGTGCCGGGGTGGGCCGCGGGCGGCGGGCACAGCCTGCACGTGGTGTGCGACCTGACCCTCGCGAGCCGCGAGCACGCCCGGTTCAAGCAGACCGACGCGGACGTGGCGAGCTTCGACGGCGGGTTCGGGTCGGCGTACCTGGCGCGGCAGGTCGGGCAGAAGTTCGCGCGGGAGATCTTCTTCCTCGGCGAGACCTACGACGCCGAGGCGGCGCACCGGATGGGGATGGTGAACGCGGTCGTCCCGCACGCCGAGCTGGAGGCGACGGCGCTGGAGTGGGCCCGGAAGATCAACGGGAAGAGCCCGACGGCGCAGCGGATGCTGAAGTTCGCCTTCAACCTCATCGACGACGGCCTGGTGGGGCAGCAGGTGTTCGCCGGGGAGGCGACGCGGCTGGCCTACGGCACCGACGAGGCCGCCGAGGGACGCGACGCGTTCCTGGAGAAGCGCGACCCCGACTGGTCGCGCCACCCGTGGTACTACTAGTCGACGTTGCGGTCAGGAATACGGTGATTCGGCAGGCAGGTCAGGGGGTCAGCGGGTGCGGGTCTTCGCCATCCCGATGCGGACGCGGTTCCGCGGTGTGACGCGGCGGGAGGGCGTCCTGTTCCAGGGCCCCGCCGGATGGGGGGAGTTCTCGCCGTTCGCCGACTACGGGCCGGCCGAGTGCGCCCGGTGGCTGGCGGCCGCGCGGGAGGCCGCGCACGAGGGCTGGCCCGCGCCGGTCCGCGACCGGATCCCGGTGAACGTGACGATCCCGGCGGTCGGCCCCGACCGGGCGTTCGAGATGACGAAGGCGTCCGGCTGCCGGACCGCGAAGGTGAAGGTCGCCGAGCGCGGCCAGGACGACGCCGACGACTTCGCGCGGGTCGAGGCCGTCCGCGACGCGATCGGGCCGGACGGCCGGGTGCGCATCGACGTGAACGGCGGCTGGGACGTCGACCACGCCGCGCGGATGATCCGGTCGCTGGACCGGTGGGAGCTGGAGTACGCCGAGCAGCCGTGCGCGACGCTGGACGAGCTGGCGCGGGTGCGGCGGATGGTGGACGTGCCGATCGCCGCCGACGAGTCGATCCGCCGCGCCGAGGACCCGTTGAAGGTCCGGGCGGCGGGCGCCGCGGACGTCGCGGTGCTGAAGGTGCAGCCGCTCGGCGGGGTGCGGGCGGCGCTGGAGGTCGCCGAGGCGTGCGGGCTGCCGGTGGTGGTGTCGAGCGCGGTGGAGACGTCGGTGGGGCTGGCGGCGGGCGTGGCGCTGGCCGCCGCGCTGCCGGAGCTGCCGTACGCGTGCGGGCTCGGGACGCTGTCGCTGATGGACGGCGACGTCGTGCGCGATCCGCTGGCGGAGCGCGACGGGGAGATCGAGGTGCGCCGGCCGGTGGTCGACGAGGAGGCGTTGCGGCGGTTTGCGGCGCCGCCCGATCTGGAGGAGGCGTGGCGGCGCCGCGCGGCGGACGCGCAGGCGTTCCTGCCGGGCCCGCCGATGGTCGGGGTGGACCGGTGAATCCGGCGACGGCGCTGGCGACGGTCCTGGTCGACGAGCTGCTGCGGTGCGGGATGACCGACGCGGTGCTGGCTCCGGGGTCGCGGTCGGCGCCGCTGGCGCTGGCGCTGCACGCCGCGGAGGAGGCCGGCCGGGTCCGGCTGCACGTGCGGATCGACGAGCGGTCGGCGTCGTTCCTGGGCCTCGGGATGGCCAAGCGGTCGGGGCGGCCGGTGGCGCTGGTGTGCACGTCGGGGACGGCGGCGGCGAACTTCCATCCGGCGGTGGTGGAGGCGCACGAGTCGGGCGTCCCGCTGATCGTGATCACCGCGGACCGTCCGCCGGAGCTGCGCGACACCGGCGCGAACCAGACGATCGACCAGGTGAAGCTGTACGGGACGGCGGCGCGGTGGAGCACCGAGGTCGGCGTGCCGGAGAACCGTCCGGGGATGGTGACGTACTGGCGGTCGCTGGTGAGCCGGGCGTGGGGGCTGGCGCAGGCGCCGGTGCCGGGCCCGGTGCATCTGAACGCGGCGTTCCGCGAGCCGCTGATCCCGGACGGCGACGAGTCGTGGTGCGAGCCGCTGGACGGCGACGCGACCGGCGCGTGGACGAAGGTGCGGGCGGCGACGCCGGGGTCGGTGCTGCACGTCCCGCCGACGCGGCGCGGGGTGCTGGTGGTCGGCGACGGCGCGGTGAACGTCAAGCGGTACGTGGCGGCGGCGTCGATGGCGGGCTGGCCGGTGCTGTCGGAGCCGAACGGGAACGCCCGCTACGGCGACCACGCGCTGACCTCGCACCATTTCCTGCTGGGGATCCCGGAGTTCGTGGAGCGGCACCGTCCCGAGGTGGTGGTGACGCTCGGCAAGCCGGGGCTGTCGCGGCCGCTGCTGTCGCTGCTGCGGCGCGCCGAGGAGCACATCGTCCTGGCCCCGGACCTGGCGCACTGGCCGGACCCGGTGCGGTCGGCGACGCAGGTGGCGCCGGAGATCGAGATCCCGGTGGTGTCGGGCGACGACGCGTGGCTGAAGTCGTGGCGGTCGGCGGACCTGGCCGCCGCGGCGGCGGTGGACGCCGTGCTGGACGGCATCGCCGGGGTGAGCGAGCCGCGGCTGGCGCGGGACCTGGTGGCGGCGATGCCGGGCGGGTCGCTGCTGTTCACGGCGGCGAGCATGCCGATCCGGGACCTGGACCAGGTGATGCGGCCGCGGCGCGGCATCCGGATCATGGCGAGCCGCGGCGCGAGCGGGATCGACGGGCTGATCTCGACGGCGATCGGCGCGGCGCTGGCGCACAGCGGCCGCTCGTACGCGCTGCTGGGGGACCTGGCGTTCCTGCACGACCAGAACGGCCTGGTCATCGGCCCGCACGATCGCCGTCCCGACCTCGCGATCATCGTGGTGAACAACCAGGGCGGCGGGATCTTCTCGCTGCTGCCGCAGGCGGCGCTGGCCGGCCCGTTCGAGCGGGTCTTCGGCACGCCGCACCAGGTGGACCTGCAGGCGGTGGCGGCGGCGCACGGCGTCCCGTACCGGCGGCTGGAGGCGGCGGCGGACCTGCCGAAGGCGATGGCGGGGGAGGGGCTGCGGATCGTGGAGGCCCGTACCGACCGGGACGCGAACGCGGTGCTGCACGCGGAGATGCGCAAGGCGGCCCATGCCGCCGTCCGTGACCTGTTCGCCTGACGGATCCCAGGGCGGCGCCGGTGATGGCCGGCGCCGCCTTCGGTGATTCAACCCTCAATTTACAATGTAAAGGCCCTGGGCGGGTTGCATGATCACCTCCGCCAAGACCTGAAGCCTCAACGACAGGAGAAGCCTTAGTCATTCGGCGGTAGCGTGCTCCGGGTCGGCGGGGATGGACAGGGTCGTGGTGGGTGCCGGCTCGGTGGCCGGCTGCGGTTTGAGGGTGGGGCGGGCGCGCAGGCAGCGGACCATCTCCTCGCCGTAGGGGAGCGCGCCGAAGAGGCCCATCGCGGCGAGCAGCGCGATGCGCGTCCGGCGGGACAGCGGGTCGCGGCGCTTCAGGCGCAGCCGGAAGTCGGGGCGGCCGTCTTGGCCGACGAGGGCGCGCGCCTGGTCCCAGTACAGGACGGTGAGGAAGCCGGTCGCCATGAGCGGGACGACTTCCAGGAGGCTGTGGATGTGCTGCTCCAGCGGGGTGACGCGTCGGCGCTCCTCGGCGTAGCTGACGTCCCAGTACGCGGTCGCGCCGTGGACGGCGAGGGCGCCGGCGCAGGTGGCCAGTACGCCGGCGTTGACCTCGCAGAACAGGCCGAGGGCGACGGGCACGCCGGCTTCGGTCATCATCAGCGAGTGGATCATCGATTCGCGGGTGCCGGCGGTGGTCTCGATGTGGGTCCTGCGGTGGCGGTGCCAGTCGGCGAGCCCGGCGCCGAGCCACAGCGGCAGGACGCCGCCGATGAGCCAGCGGCGGGTGGCGGTCTCGACGCCGAGGGCGCGGCGCACGTCGCGGGGGCGGACGGTGGGGTCGGCGAGGGCGCGCAGGGCGGCGAGGTGCGGTGAGCGCAGTTTCATCGGCGTTGCCTCCGGGTGGTGTCGGGTGTTCCCGGCGCTACCCGTGAGGCTTGGCCGTACACGGCGCGTCATTATGAGTTTCGTCCGGCGGCGCGGACGTCGGCCCGGCCCGTGTGCAGGTAACGGGCGCGGCCTTCGCCGTCGTCTCCGAGGAACGCGACGGGTCCGTGGCCGGGCTCCGCGGGCAGCAGGGAGTCCCCGCGCCGGCCGAGCAGTTCTGTCCGGTACGGCTCATCGCCGGCGCCCACGGCGAGGCCGAGGGGGACCTGCTCGAGCCACAGCCGTCCGCGCTCGTCTTCGCTCACGGTGGTCCGGCTGGTGCTGGACTGGTAAACGCCGGCGCAGCGCCTGGCGTCCGGACGCGCCGCAGGGTCGGGGGCGGGATCGGCGGGTGTTTCGACGACGTGGCGGAGGATCTCCTTCATCAGCGGCTTGCGGTCGCCGCCGTTGGTGAAGATCGCCACGGACACGTCGCGGCCGGGGTCGACGCGCAGGGCGGCCGATTGCCCGATGGTGTTGCCGTCGTGGCCGAACAGCCGGCCGCCCGGCAGGTCGTAGAGCTCCCAGCCCAGGCCCCAGGCCGTCCCCCAGCCGATGTCGGGCAGGGCGACCTGCGGTTCCCGCATGGCGCGCAGCCTCTCGTCGGTGAGGTGGGCGCGGGCGAAGGTCAGCAGGTCGCGCGGGGTCATGGCGAGCATCGACCCGGCGGGCGCGTTCGAGCGGGCCATCGCCCAGACGGGGGCGGGCCGTGCGCGGAGGTGGCCCACCGCGGCGCGGTGCAGGATCGCCTCGTACGGGTCGTTGGCGGCGTGGGTCATGCCGAGGGGTGTGAAGAGGTGGTCGCGCATGCACCGGTCGAAGGGTTCTCCTCGTGCGACCTCGATGATGCGTCCGAGCACGCTGTAGCCGGCGTTGTTGTAGGAGAACATTTCCCCGGGCTGGAAGATCTGGGGTATGTCGGCCAGCAGTTCGACGTACTTTTCCAGGCAGTCGTCGCCTTTGCCGGTGTCGGTGAACACGTCGCCTTCGAATCCGGCGGTGTGGCAGAGGAGTTGCCGGACGGTCGCCTGGCGGAACCCGGGGAGGTAGGTGTCCACGGGTGCGTCGAGTTCGACCAGGCCCTCGTCGACGAGTCCCATCACCAGCGTGGCGGTCAGGACCTTGGTGATCGATCCGATCTGGAACACCGAGTCGGTCGTCGCTTCCACGCCCGTCGCGGTGCTCAGTACCCCGGTCGCGGCTTCGACCACGTGCCCGCCGGCGTCGATGGCGACCGCCGCTCCGGGTACCGCGTGCTGCTCCGCCAGCCGTGGCAGGTGCTCTCGCAGCCATTCGCCGGCCTCGTCGATCCCCATCCTCATCCGGTCAACGGTAGACGGCCGTGCCGGGGGGGGGTTGCGCCGGGAGGCGTGCCGGGGTGTCGGGTCAGGCGAGGAGGCGTTCGCGGAGGGCGTCGGTGTCCTCGCGGGTCCAGCCGTGGCCGGCGAGCCAGCCTTCGGTGCCGCCGAACTCCTCGTCGATGCGGGCGAGGAGCTTCTCCATGATGGCGGCGTGGGGGAGGTGGGTGTCGGCGGGGCGGGAGTCCAGGTCGGCGGCGTAGGTGTCGCTGGCGCGCAGGCGGCCGAGGACGGCGTCGATGCGGTCGCCGGTCATGGCGTAGTCGGCGACGATCGCCTCGCGGGTGACGCCGGCGAGGTCGAGGGCGAGGGCGCAGACGACGCCGGTGCGGTCCTTGCCGGCGGCGCAGTGGACGAGGGAGGAGCCGTCGGTGCGGGTCATGACGCGCAGGGCGGCGGCGATGTTGTCGCCGCGGTCGCGGAGGTAGCCGAGGTAGTGGCCGGTGGAGCGGTCGAGTTCGGTGCCCTCGGCGTCGCGGCTCTGCCAGGGGAGGGCCTTGTCGACGTCGGCGCGGTCGGGGGTGTCGGCGGCGGCGTCGGTGCGGCGGCCGCCTTCGGGGAACAGCGAGAGGTGGTGGAGGGTGACGGAGGGGACGCGGGTGAGGGGTCCGGGTCCTTCGAGGCGGACCTCGGCGTCGCTGCGCAGGTCGATGACGTTCTTGAGGTGGTATTCGTCGAGGAGGAGGCGGACGTCGGCGACGGTGAGGTCCTGGAGGTTGTCCGAGCGCAGGACGCGGCCGCGGCGGGTGGCGGCCCCGTCGGCGGTGGGGAGCCCGCCGAGGTCCCGGGCGTTGACGGCTCCGTCCAGGTCGATCCACCGCGTCGGTTCGCTCATGGCTTCTGACCCTATATGGACGTGATGTTCCGTCTTTGATGCAGGGTCCCGGGTCGGGGCCGGGTGCGCGGTGGGCGGGGCGGTTTGGCGCGGTGGTCTCCGGGGGGCGTGGTCCGCGGGGGCGACGGGGGGTGAGGGGTACCGGGACCTGGGAGCCAGGGCGGGGTTGGCTCCGCAGCGTGGCGACCGCTTGGTGATCGTCTCCGTAGCTTCGGGTCAGTCAGCGCACCGATCCGATGGAGGCCCCGATGACCGCGACCCTCGACGCCCCGCCCGTCCGGGCGGCCGGCAGTGATTTCGCTCCGCTGGCGCGGCAGGTCCGCGCGAGCGGGCTGCTGGACCGGCGTCCCGGTTACTACGCGCGGGCGATCGGGGTGAACCTGGCGGCGACGGCGGCGGTGTGGGCGGCGATCGGGTGGGCGGGGGCGAGCTGGTGGGCGGTGCTGCTGGGGGTGCCGCTGGCGGTGCTGTCGGCGCGGACGGCGTTCCTGGGGCATGACGCGGGGCACCGGCAGATCGCGGGGTCGGCGCGGGTGAACCGGTGGCTGGGGCTGGTGCTGGGGAACCTGCTGCTGGGGATGGGGCAGGGGTGGTGGAGCGACAAGCACAACCGGCATCACGCGAATCCGAACCATGTCGGCAAGGACCCGGATGTGGGGGAGGGGGTTCTGGCGTGGACGGAGGGGCAGGCGGCGCGGCAGCGGGGTGTGCTGCGGTGGGTGGCGCGTCATCAGGCGGGGTTGTTCTTTCCGTTGCTGACGCTGGAGGGCCTGAACCTGAAGGTGGGCAGTGTGCTGTACCTGCGGGGGAGGTCGCGGCGGGAGCAGCTGGTGGAGGGCGGGCTGCTGGCGTTGCACGCGGTGGCGTACCTGTCGCTGGCGTTCACGCTGCTGTCGCCGGGGAAGGCGATCGTGCTGATGGTGCTGCATCACGCGCTGTTCGGGGTGCATCTGGGGGCGGTGTTCGCGCCGAACCACAAGGGGATGGCGATGCCGGAGCCGGGTGAGCGGTGGGGGCATCTGCGGCGGCAGGTGCTGACGTCGCGGAACGTGCGGGGCGGTGTGGTGGTGGACTGGCTGATGGGGGGCCTGAACTACCAGATCGAGCACCATCTATTCCCGGGGATTCCGCGGTGCAGCCTGCGGCGGGTGCAGCCGCTGGTGCGGGCGCACTGCGCGGCGGTGGGGCTGCCGTTCACCGAGACGGGGCTGGTGGAGTCGTACCGGCAGGCGCTGGCGCACATGCGGTCGGTGGGGGAGCCGCTGCGGTCGTAGGATTGCGGGCGTCATGCCCGAAGGACATACCCTCCATCGTCTGGCCGCCGAGCACCGCCGGGTGTTCGGCGGCCGTCCCGTCGCCGCCGAGAGCCCGCAGGGCCGGTTCGCGGCGGGTGCGGCCGAGATCGACGGCCGTGTCCTGGTCGCCGCGGACGCGCACGGCAAGCATCTGCTGCTGGAGTTCGACGACGACCGCGTCCTGCACGTCCATCTGGGGATCTATGGGACGTGGCGGTTCGGCGGGGTGCCGGCGCCGGAGCCGCAGGGGGCGGTGCGGCTGCGGTTGTCGGGTGCGGGCGGGCACGCGGATCTGCGCGGGCCGAACGCGTGCGAGCTGCTGGAGCCGGGCGGGGTGAAGCTGCTGCGGGATCGGCTGGGGCCGGATCCGTTGCGGGCGGACGCCGATCCGGGGCGGGCGTGGGCGCGGATCTCGCGGAGCCGGACGAGCATCGCGGCGCTGCTGATGGATCAGTCGGTGGTGGCGGGGCCGGGGAACATCTACCGGGCGGAGGTGCTGTTCCGGCAGGGGATCGATCCGTTGCTTCCGGGCCGGGCGCTGTCGGAGGGGCGGTGGTCGGCGGTGTGGGCGGATCTGGTGGCGCTGATGGCGGAGGGGGTGCGGTCGGGGCGGATCGACACGGTGCGGGCGGAGCACACGCCGGAGGCGATGGGGCGTCCGCCGCGGGTGGACGATCATGGTGGTGAGGTGTACGTGTACCGGCGGGCGGGGTTGCCGTGCCTGGTGTGCGGGAGTGCGGTGGCGTCGGCGGAGCTGGCGGGGCGGAATCTGTTCTGGTGTCCGGGGTGCCAGCCGCCGGCGGGGTGAGCGGGCGCGGGTGAGCGGGCGCGGGGTGTCAGGGCAGGTAGCGGTCGGCGAGGGCGCGTGCGGTGTCGGTCATCATGGCGCGCAGTGGCGGTGGGGCGATCACTTCGACGTCGGCGCCGAGTTTGAGGAATTCGACGTGGGCGTGGCGGAGTGATTCGACGGGGAGGGTGAGGGTGGTCCAGCCGGTGGGGTCGGGTGGGCCGGCGTTGTCGTGGACGGCGCGTGCCATAACGGGGGGCAGGAGGATGGGGGCGCGCCGGAGGCCGTCGGGGGAGAGGCGGACGGTGGCCTGGTCGCGGTAGGAGTCGGCTTCGAAGCGGGCGGCGTAGGCGTCCCAGTAGGCGGCGAGGTCGAAGCCGGGCGGGCGGTCGAAGCGGTGGGGGAGCGGCTCGAGGGTGAGGATCTTGGAGACGCGGTAGGTGCGCGGGGCCCGGTCGTGCGCCGGGGGTGTGTCCGGTGGCGGGTCGTCCTGTGGAGCGCCGGGGTGGGGGTGGTGGGCGCGGGCGATGAGGTACCAGGTGCCGGCCTTGAGGACGACACCGATCGGCTCGAGGTCGCGTTCGACCTCCTGCGGCTGTGCCCAGCGGCGGTACAGGACGCGGATGCGCTGCTGGTTCCAGACGGCGTCGGCGACGGCTTGGAGGTGGGGGACGTCGTCGGGGGCGCGGAACCAGCCGGGTGCGTCGAGGTGGAAGCGTTCGCGGATGCGTGCGGCGCGGGAGCGCAGGTCGGGCGGGAGGGCGGCCATGAGTTTGAGTTCGGCGGCGGCGACGACGTCGCCGAGGCCGAGCTGGGAGGCGGGGCCGGGCATGCCGGACAGGAAGAGGGATTCGGCTTCGCCGGTGGTGAGTCCGGTGAGGCGGGTGCGGTAGCCCTCGAGGAGGCGGTAGCCGCCGTCGGGGCCGCGGTCGGCGTAGACGGGGACGCCGGCGGCCGACAGCGACTCGACGTCGCGGTAGACGGTGCGGACGGACACTTCGAGTTCGTCGGCGAGGTCGCGGGCGGTCATGCGGCCGCGGGTCTGCAGCAGCAGGAGCAGGGACAGCAGGCGGGACGCGCGCACGGGTCCAGTGTGGCGTGGCGTTCGGGGGCGTGGTGCGGGCGGGGCGCCGGTGCGGGCGGGTCAGCCCTGCAGGGCGTACTGCATGGCGCGGAACTTGGTCTGGGCTTCGGCGAGTTCGGCGGCGGGGTCGGAGTCGGCGACGATGCCGCAGCCGGCGAACAGGCGGGCGCGGGTGCCGTCGAGCTGGGCGCAGCGCAGGGCGATGCCCCATTCGCCGTCGCCGCGGGCGTCGACCCAGCCGACGGGGCCGGCGTAGCGGCCGCGGTCCATGCCCTCGAGTTCGCGGATGAGGTCCATGGCGGTGCCGGTGGGGGTGCCGCAGACGGCGGGGGTGGGGTGCAGGGCGGCGACGACGTCGAGGACGGAGCGGTCGGCGGTGAGGCGGCCGCGCAGGGGGGAGGCGAGGTGGTGCAGGTTGGGGAGGGTGAGCAGTTCGGGTTCGGCGGGGACGTGCAGGTCGGCGCACAGGGGGGCGAGGGCGTCGCGGACCATGTCGGCGGCGTAGCGGTGCTCTTCGCGGTCCTTGGCGGAGGCGAAGAGGCGGGCGGCGCGGTCGCGGTCGGCGCCGGGGGTGTCGCCGCGGGCGGTGGTGCCGGCGAGGACGAGGGATTCGATGTCGCCGCCGGTGCGGCGGATGAGCAGTTCGGGGGTGGCGCCGACGAGGCCGGCGCAGGAGAAGGTGTAGCAGCCGGGGAACCGGTCGGCGAGGCGGCGCAGCAGGACGCGGGCGTCGATGGGGGCGTCGGCGTGGACGGTGAGGTCGCGGGCGAGGACGACCTTGCCGAGGGCGCCGCCGCGGATGCGCTGGACGGCGGTGGCGACGGCGTCGCCCCAGGCGTGCGCGGGCATGGCTCCGTCGCCCCAGGTGAGGCCGGTGGGGACGTGGGGTTCGTGGACGAGGGAGAGGGGGTCGGCGTCGTCGCCGATGGTGGTGAGCCAGGCGCGGCCGTCGCGGCGGCCGAGGACGCGGCGGGGGACGATGAGGACGGAGTCGGGGGATTTGGGGTCGAAGGCGAATCCGCCGAAGGCGACGGGGCCGGTGCCGGGCAGGGCGACGGGGTCGTCGATGTCGGCGGCGCCGAACAGTTCGCGCAGGAGCGCGGCGGCGGTGGTGAAGCGGTCCTCGCCGCCGGGCAGGGTGATGCGGGCGGCCTCGCCCCAGCCGACGATGCCTTCGCCGTGGCGGATCCAGGCCAGGGCGGAGGGGTGCGGAAGTCTCGAGACGAGGTCGCCGGGGTCGGCGACCGGGGCGGTGCGGACGACGAGGCGGTCCGGTGCTGTCACGGCGAGCTTCACGCAAGCCACTGTACGGCAGAATTGAACCTGTTCAAACCGGCGGGGCGGCGGCGTCCGGTGAGGTGTGCGCCACATCGCGGCGCCCGGTCACGGCTGCCCATGCCCGTTCCGCCCGCTCCCATGCGTCCACCCCCTGCGTCCGCCATGCGTCCATCCGGACGTCCGCCCCCGCGCGGCGGAACGCGCGGGGGCGGGCGCAGGGCGGCGCGGGACGGGGTCAGGAGGCGCGGCCGCTGAGGCGGCCCGTCAGCTTCCACGCCGCCGGCAGCAGCGCCGCGGCCAGCGCGACCTTCAGCGCGTCGCCCGCCAGGAACGGCGTCACGCCGAGGTGCAGCGCCTTGCCGAGCCCGACGTGCAGGGACGCCATCAGATACGGGACGCCGGCCGCGTACATGATGGCGGTGCCGGCCAGCATCGTCGCGACGGTCCGCAGCGGCGTGCGGTCGCCGCCGCGCTCGGCGAGGCGCCCGACCACCGCGGCGGCGGCGACGAAGCCGAGCACGTAGCCGAACGTCGGGAACCCGGCGCCGGAGGCGCCGTCGGTGAACCAGGGGACGCCCGCCATCCCGGCCAGCAGGTAGACGATCATGCCGAGGCCGGCGCGGCCGAAGCCGAGCGCGGCGCCGGCCAGCAGCACCGCGAAGGTCTGCCCGGTCACCGGGACGGGGGTACCGGGCAGCGGCACCGCGATCTGGGCGGCGACGCCGACGAACGCGGCCGCGCCCGCGACGAGCGCGGCGTCGCGGGCCAGGGAACCGGGCAGCAGGTCGCCGAGGACGGCGGGACCCCGCCGGGCGGCGTGGGCAGTGGCCAACTCAACCTCCCATAAATGGTGTTGTCAGCCGAAACCTAGCGAACCGGTCGTCCGGAACCGGACGCGCGGTCACCGGAACCACCCCGGCAGGCCCGGCAGGCCCGGCAGGCCCGGCGGTCACGGGCGGCGGGCGAGGTACACCATGTCCGGCTCGCCGCGCGGCACCGGGACCGGCAGCTCCTCCACCCGGGCGAACCGGGACACCAGCAGGTCGCCGAAGCCGGGCGCGGCGCCCGCGCTCCACACCGCCAGCACCCCGCGCGCGCTCAGCAGCGCGGCGAGCAGGTCCAGGCCGACGGGGCCGTACAGGCGGGCGTTGCCGGGCGTGACCGTCCAGTGCGGGCCGTTGTCGATGTCCAGGCACACCGCGTCGAACACACCGCCGGCCGGGCGTTCCAGGACGTCGAGGAGGTCGGCGCGGACGAGCGTGACGCGCGGGTCGTCCAGGCCGCCGCGTGACCACGGCCGCAGCGGCCCGGCGTGCCAGCCGACGACGGCCGGTTCCCGCTCCACCACCGTGACGTGCCCGACGGCCGGGTGCGCCAGCGCCTCGGCCAGGGAGAACCCGACGCCGAGCCCGCCGATCAGCACCCGCGCCCCGCCGCCGCCCGCCCCGCCCCCGTCCTCGTCCTGGGCGAGGGCGGCGTCGACGGCGGCGCGGACCAGCAGCCGCTCGGACTCGCCGTTGCGGGTGTCCATCAGGAACGTGCCGTTGCTGATGATCTCGTAGTCGGCGCCCGCCCGGCGCAGCACCAGCTCCCCGCCGACGCCCGCGGCGCGCTCCACGACGACCGGCTCGGCCCGGCCTTCCCCGATCACGTCCATGGCCCCCGACCCTAACCGCCCGCGGGCCCCGCACGGCGCGGGCTCGCGGGCGCGCGCCGGGGGCTGGGCGGGGCGGGG
>NZ_WBMR01000011.1 GCF_008923365.1 Actinomadura montaniterrae | reverse complement strand
CCCCTCCGCCCCCGCGGCCGCCGCGGCCGCCGCGCCGGCCGGGCCGGGCGGCGCCGCGACCGGCGGGTCAGGCGCCCAGACCACGGGCGCGTCCGGCGTCACCCCGCAGATGCGCGACCATCTGCCGGACGATCGCCGCCACGTGCGGATCGTCGACCACGTAGAACTGGTGCCGGCCCTCCCTGCGCGCCCGCACCAGCCCGGCCAGCTTCAGCTTCGCCAGGTGCTGGCTGACCGCCGCCACCGTCCCGTCCACCTCGTCGGCCAGCGAGCTGACGTCCCGCTCCCCGTGCGTCAGCACCCACACGATGTGCAGCCGCGTCGTGGCCGCCAGCATCCCGAACCGGCCCGCCGCCTCCTGGAGCAACGCCGGCGACAGCGCCAGGTCGTCGCTCATCTTCCCCCGCCTCCGCTCACCGCCCCAGTCTCGCACGCCCCAACAATTGCGCAATTGCGCGAATGTTTGACAGTATGTCGGCATGACGGTCGAGCGGCGCATCCGCGTGGGCGCCTGGGAGATCACCCTCCGCTGGCCCGCCCCGGCGACCGGCGGCCCCACCGAGATGACGATCCGCCCGCACCCCGACGCGGACCCCCGCCTCGTCTCCCGCGGCCTCACCACCGGCACCCTCCGGGCCGTCCCGCTCCCGGAGCTGACCAGCGACGTCCTGCACTCGGCCCGCACCACCGCGCTCCCCGTCGCCGAGGCCCGCGAGATCCGCCGCATGGTCGAGGCGGCGCCCCGCCCGGGCCGCAAGGGCCGCCCCGACGAGTTCTTCGCCCTCGTCGCGGCCGTCTACTGCGCCTACGTCGACCTCGGCTACCCCAACCCCGTCCACATGCTCGCCGACGCCTGCGGCGCCCCCTGGCGCGCCGCCGCGAACTGGGTCCACCTGGCCCGCAAGAAAGGCTTCCTCAGCCCCACCCCGGAACGCCGCCCCGGCGGCGCCCCCACCCCCAAGACCACGAAGGCCCTGGGCTCGCGCTAGCTCATCTCGTACGCCGCCGGTTCCGCCGCCACGCCGCGACGGCCGCGACCCCGATCACGGCCAGCCCGACCTGGAACACCAGCTCGATCCAGTCGATCCCGGACGTCGTGGCGACCCCGGCCTTCTGCGCGATCGCGGTCCCCACGATCGCCGCGACGATCCCGATCAGCACGGTCAGCACGATCCCGATGGGCTGCCGTCCCGGCAGCAGCAACCGCCCCAGCGCCCCGATGATCGCGCCGATGACGATCGCGGTGATGATCCCCGTAATGTTCACCTACGCCCTGTGCCCGCTCACCACCGCGAATCACCTGCGCCGCCGCCCCGAAACCCCCGCGCGAACCCCCGCCGCGGTCGACTACGATGCGGGACGAGCCCGCCGGCGTAGCTCAATTGGCAGAGCATCTGTCTTGTAAACAGAAGGTTAGGGGTTCAAGTCCCCTCGCCGGCTCCCAGCTCAGAGGCCCCTCGCGATCTTCGCAAGGGGCCTCTCGCACCACCGTGGGAGCCACGGCATCCAGCCGCCGAACAGAACGCCCTCCGCCGCCGCGCGGCCAGGCGCCGGGCGGCGCGTGGCCGACACCACCTTCAGCCCGCCCCGTCCGATCGCCAGGGGTTCGCGCCGCCGCCCTCCAAGGCCTCTACTCTGTCGCGAGTCCATTGCCCGCCTCAGGGAGCCCATGTTGTCTACTGAGCACGCCGTGTTCTTGAAGTTCGCGTTTACTGGCGACGGGTTCGGCACCGAGCCGGAACGAGGAGCGATCTACGCGCTGGCTCATCAGCTTGAAGAAGTCCTTGAAGCAGCGGGTGACGGAGAGGTCGCCGGTCACGAGTTCGGTCAGGGCGCCGCAGAGATCTATCTCTACGGGCCTGATGCCGGGGCACTCCTTCAGGCCATTCGTCCGGCGCTTAGAACCGCCACTCCCCGCCCCACCGAGGCCGTCCTTCGCTACGGCGATCTCGACGATGACGGCTGCCGGGTAGAGGTCATACCGCTCTAACAAGAAGCCGACCCCGTAGAGGCCGTCATTTCGAAAGGTTCAGCGTCCGCCACCGGAGAAACCGGTGGTTCCCCAGCCCCTGGAGCCGGAGAACACTCCAGCGCGCATCTGTCCGTCAGGGGCTGAGCGCCGTTCGCGCGGGAGCACCACCCGCACCGTTGCGGCCCCCGGTCGAAGCGGCTCGAACTAGCTGAGACCGCCGAGGTCAGGCGCGGCCGCACGAAGCGCGGGACGGCGGCAGACGAGACGCTCGGCCGGAGGCAGCCTCGGAACTCGATGATCGTTCCGACCACGTCCGCCGGCACCGGTTCAAGCGTTGGTTGGTGCTCGGCCCGCTCCTCAACCGACACGAGCCGTTTCGTTGGCGACACTGCGGCACTCTCGTCACCTGAAACAGTGCGTACTCGCTCAATCGTCCAACCTGCGGGAAGCGAGGAGCTCATACGCACAGCATCGCAGGCGACACGGTGTCACAGGCCGTCAGCGATCGGCCCGCGAGCTGGTCGTCAGATTGACTCCCTGGGAGCCACAGGGCGAATGGGTTCGAACGGGCCGCCAGTCATCGACCCAGCGCGCGGACGGGTTCGCAAGACGCCAGTGATCGTTTAAGAACCCTGCAGCAGAAGGTTACGGGTTCAAGGCCCTTCGACGACTCCCACCTCAAAGCCCCTTCCGACCATTGAAGGAGCTTCTTGCTTGGCTCGTGGGTCACGTGCGCATGGTCGACGCCGTCCGCTGCGGTGTGCTTCCGTTGAATAGGGTCGCCACAGGCGACGGGACCGTGGCCGGACGGATGGGCTCGCCGCTGGCATCGACTGCGGCGGTCGGTGGAGGCCGTTGACCAAAAACGAGAACACGTTACAGTTTGCGTCATGACCGCAGTCACCTGGGATGCACCGGACGGCGACCACCCCGCGCGTCGGGCGGTGCGCGCTGCGATGGACGCGGCCGCCGCCGGGCGCAAGCAGGAGTGGCTCGCGCTGTTCGCCCCGGACGCCGTCATCGAGGACCCCGTCGGTCCCTCGATGCTCGATCCCGAGGGCAAGGGGCACCGCGGGCCGGACGGGATCGAGCGGTTCTGGGACGAGAACATCGCCCGGGTGCGGAAGTACCACTTCCGTGTGAGCGACTCGTTCGCCAACGGCCCCGCATGCGCGAACGTCGTCACCATCACCGCGACACTGGACGGCGGGACCACCCTGACGATCGACTGCCTGACCGTCTACACGGTCGATGACGACGGCCTGATCACCTCGTTCCGCGCCCACTGGGAACCGGATCGCGTGATGGCCACCCTGACCTCGCCGTAGAGTGTGCGGAACCGACATCGGGCCGTGCGCGCTTCTCTGCCCTGGTCAGGCTTGAGCGGGTCAACGGCGTCGCGTCAGCATTCGGTCCAGAAACGCGAGTGCTGCTCTACGGCGTGACGGCTTCCCAGACCACACGGCAGGGAGCGTGATTCCGAAGACCAGCGCCAGAAGGACCAGAGCCCACAACGCCGCGCACGTCCGAAGTCCCAAAAGCGATTAGCGCGGAGGAGGACAGAAATCGGTGCGGCGGCGCTTGCCGGATGCGTAGCCGACGCGAGTCGGCCGCAGTGCCGTTTCTCGCGAAAGCGGCGCCGGCCCGCTACTCGCAGACGGTGCCGTCGCCGTCCCGGTCGATGTACCAGGCGTACTCGGGGTCCATACCCTCAACGTAGGGGCCGTATCCGTGCGCTTTCGCCTCTGCGCAGGTTCCGAAACGCGGGTCGGTCTTCGGTGCAGCCGGTTCCTGTTTCGTCGGATGCGGCTTCGGGCGGGGCTTCGCTTTCGCGGGCGCCTTTGAGGGGAGAACGGCGTCCTGGTACTCGGTGATCGTCACTGTCACCGCGGAAGGGATCGGCACCGGGGCTGCTGCGGCGGACGTCGTCGGCGGGTGGTCACCCGATCCCTTGGCGCCAGCACCGATCCCGATGCCGACGACCAAGGACAATGCGACAAGCACGATGACACCACCAGTAGGGATGTGGTGTGGCTGATGCGGCGGCGGGACCGGCGTCCGGGGTGGTGGCGGATACACGCTTCAGGCCTCCCAGCGCAGGATTCGGATGACGCGCGCGCACCTGAGACGCCCGCCATGCGCACCCCGTTCACGTCCGCCGGTATATCTGTCTTTATCCGGCCACCGGCGGAGACACCGTCCTCGCCGTTGGGCCTACAGCCGTGTGGGGCGGTGTTGGGAGAGCTTCCGGCTTAATCGGCTCCTTGTCGCTTGACGCCGTACCGCTTGTGCAACCGCAATAGCCGTGGCATCACGATCGGCACCAGAACGGTGGCCGCGCTATCCGCGGGGAGGTGTTCCAGGACGGCTCCAAAGGAAACCTGTACCGCCATGGGCGTGGAAGTACCGCGATCCAGGCCAGCGGCGTTTGCCTTCCCGTCGACGGCGACGGGACGCGGTCTTCTCTGGGCATACGCGTTTCGCGCCCCGCCCGGTGGGGCGGGGCGCGGGTCCGTCAGGCGACTTCGGCTCGGGCGGCCTCGCTGAACAGCGGATTCGTCATCGCGAGGATCTTCGGGACGAACTTCCCCTTGCCGCACACCAGCCCAACGGCCTTCTCGTGCGACGCGAGGGTGGTCGTGTCGATCTCCCCGTTGTACTCGCCGAGCGCCTGGTCCGCCGAGTGCTTGACGCCCTTGGTGTCGGTGATGCTGAAGTACAGCGGGTTCACCTCGACGGACTTCTTGGTCTGGTTCGTGACCGTCACCTTCACGCACGACAGCGCGCCGCCGTCCGACAGGACGGACCTGGAAGCGTGGGCGCGCTTGGCGACCAGCTTGATCGGCACGGCCTTCGGCTTCCCGGACGTCTTGCCGGCGGCCTTCGTGCTGCTCTGCGTCTCGGGGGTGGTGCCCGCGGCGGGGTCGCACGCGGCGAGGGCGACGACGGCGGCACCGGCGACGGCGGCGATGACGATGTTGCGCATGAATGCTTCCCTTGCTTTCCAGGTCGTTCGTGGCGGGTGCGTCTCCTCTGGCGGCGGTACTGTGACGTGCCGCGTTTACCTGGCGTTCACCTTGGTGAGGGTGGTGTCACGAAGCGGCCAGCCCGGCAGCCGTGGTTCCCCGGGCCGCCATGTGAAGGCGAGTGGGCGTGCGAATGCCTCGGCCCGAGGGGCGCCTTGAGGATGGCCGGGGCTTCGGGGAGAGGTCGTGCGCGGCGGGGTCGTCCGGCTGAATTCTTGGGTTCGGTGTCGATGTGGGGGGACGGTCTTCGTGTAGGGGGCGAGGGGGCGGCGGTGGGCCGGCCCGTAGGTGAGGAGATCGGCTCGTGGGGAAGTTGACCGTAGTGGAGCACGTGACGCTCGACGGGGTGATGCAGGCGCCGGCGCGGGCGGACGAGGACGAACGGGACGGGTTCCCCCACGGTGGTTGGGGGATTCCCGGGAATGACGAGGTCATGGCGTCCGAGATGGGCAAGCGGATGGGCGGGGACGGGGCGATCCTGCTCGGCCGGCGGACGTACGAGGACTTCCGCGCGGTGTGGCCCGCGCGGAAGGACAACCCGTACACCGAGGTGCTGAACCGGACGCGCAAGTACGTCGTGTCGCGGACGCTGCGGGAGCCGCTGCCGTGGCAGAACTCGGTGCTCGTGGACGACGTCGGCGCGGTGGCGGGGATCAAGGACCGGGAGGTGGGGCTGACGGTGCTCGGCAGCGGGGAGCTCGTCGGGTCGCTGGCGCGGCTGGGGCTGGTGGACGAGTACCTGCTGCAAACCCATCCGGTGGTGCTGGGGACGGGGCGGCGGTTGTTCGCGGGGTTCTCGGAGAATCTGCGGCTGGTGGACGCCGTCACGACGACGACCGGGGTCGTCATCGCGACCTATCGGAAACAGGAGGACGCATGAAGCGGTACGTGTTCAACATCATCCAGCCCGTGGGCGAGAAGCCGCCGCCGGAGGAGCTGGAGAAGGTGATGGAGCAGCTGGCGGAGATCCGGCGGGAGCTGGAGCTGTCGGAGGCGTGGGTGTTCGGGTGCCCGCTGCACGAGCCGGGCGACAGCGCGGTGGTGCGGGTCGAGGGCGATGACGTGATCGCGACGGACGGGCCGTACACCGAGAGCAAGGAGCACGTCGGCGGGTTCACGATCGTCAAGATGGAGACCCAGGACGAGGCGCTGTGGTGGGCCGGGCGGTACTCGCGGGTGACGGGGCTGCCGGTGGAGGTGCGACCCTTCCAGGGTGAGTGCTGACGACGTCGAGCGGGCGTTCCGGGAGGAGCACGGCCGCGCGGTGGCGGTGCTGGTCCGGGCGTTCGGGGATCTGGACGTCGCGGAGGAGGCCGTGCAGGACGCGTTCGCCGAGGCGGTGCGGCGGTGGCCGGTGGACGGGCCGCCGCCGAGCCCGGCGGGGTGGATCATCACGACGGCGCGGAACCGGGCGATCGACCGGCTGCGGCGGGAGGGCGCGCGGGCGGGGAAGCACGCGCAGGCGGTGCTGCTGAGCGGTCCGGCGGAGGCGAAGCCGGAGCCGGCCGTCGGGGACGACCGGTTGCGGCTGCTGTTCACGTGCTGCCATCCGGTGCTGGGGATGGCGGCGCGGGTGGCGTTGACGTTGCGGATGGTGGGCGGGCTGTCGACGGCGGAGATCGCGCGGGCGTTCCTGGTGCCGGAGAGGACGATGGCGCAGCGGCTGGTGCGGGCGAAGGCGCGGATCCGGGAGGCGCGGGTCCCGTACCGGGTGCCGGAGGCGGAGGAGCTGCCGGGGCGGCTGGCGGGTGTCCTCGCGGTGGTCTATCTGGTGTTCAACGAGGGGTACCGGCGGGAGGCGACGGCGGCGGAGGCGATCCGGCTGGGCCGGGTGCTGCTGGAGCTGCTGCCGGACGAGCCGGAGGTGCGGGGGCTGCTCGGGTTGATGCTGCTGGTGGAGTCGCGGCGGGCGGCGCGGGTGCGGGGCGGTGAGCTGGTGCTGCTCGCGGACCAGGATCCGGGGCTCTGGGACGGGGCGATGGCGGAGGAGGGGCGGGAGCTGGTGCGGTGGTGCCTGCGGCGGAACCGTCCGGGGCCGTACCAGGTCCAGGCGGCGATCAATGCGGTGCACAGCCGTCCGCCGACGGACTGGCGGCAGGTGCTCGCGCTGTACGACCAGCTCATGGCGGTGGCGCCGAGTCCGGTGGTGGCGTTGAACCGGGCGGTCGCGGTGGCGGAGGTCGAGGGGGTGGACGCGGCGCTTCCGCTGGTCGAGGCCCTCGACCTCGACCGCTACTACCTGTTCCATGCGATCCGTGCGGATCTGCTGCGGCGGTCGGGTCGGGACGTGGAGGCCGCCAAGGCCTACGGGGAGGCGCTCGCGCGCACACAGGACGAGGTCGAGATCGCGTTCCTGGAGCGGCGGCGCCTCAGCGTGCTGCAGGGCGGCGGTTCATGACCGGCGGTTGAGGGCCTGGCCGGCGACGAGGGCGCCGAGCGCGACGGTGAACCCGACGATCTGCCAGGCGGTGAGGGTCTGGCCGAGGATCAGCAGGCCGGCGAGGGTCGCGACCATCGGGTTGGTGAGGCCGAGCAGGGAGACCGAGGTGGGCGGCAGCCGGTCGATGCCGCGGAACCAGAGGGCGTAGGCGACGGCGGTCCCGACGATGCCGAGGTAGAGGAAGCCGAGGACGTTCTGGCCGGTCAGCGACGCGGGGACGCCTTCGAACGCGAGGGTGAACGGGGCGAGGACGAGGCCGCCGACGGTGAGCTGCCAGCCCGTCATGACGATCGGGGACTCGGGCCGTCCCCACTTCTTGGCGAGCACGATCGCCGTGGCCATCAGCGAGGTGGCGGTGAGCATGGCGCCGATGCCGAGCGGGTCGAGGCGGGCGTCGCCGGTGAGGGTCAGCAGCGCGACGCCGCCGGTGCCGGCGATCGCCGAGTACAACACGGCGCGGGCGGGGCGGGCGTGCAGGACGAGCAGCGACAGCACCGCGACGACCAGGGGCTGAACGGATCCGATGGTGGCGGCGACGCCGCCGGGCAGCCGGTAGGCGGCGAAGAAGATCAGCGGGAAGAACGCGCCGAAGTTGAGGACGCCGAGGACGGCGGACTTCCACCACCAGGACCCCTTGGGGAGGCGGCGGTTGGCGGCGAGGAGCACCAGCCCGGCGGGCAGGGCGCGCATCGTGGCGGCGAGCAGCGGGCGGCCGTCGGGCAGCAGCGTGGTGGTGACGACGTAGGTGGTGCCCCAGCTCGCGGGCGCGAGCGCCGCGAGGCCGAGGTCGGCGGCGTAGCGGTCGCGGAGGGATCGGGGGGCCGCGATGGCGGTCATCTGATCACCCTTCCTTCGTTTGCCTCAACGTTGAGATGGCAGCACGTGGCTTACCTCACCGTCAATCCTCTGAACGTTGAGATTATTTACGAAAAGAGAGTGATACACATCACAGTGCCGAGCCCGTGACCTTGAGCTACCGGAAGGGGCCTGTGGAGGGGCGCCCTCGGTGGATGCCTGTCAGGAGCGCGGCCCGTTAGGAGCGCAGGCGGCTGACCTCGTAGAGGGCGATCCCGGCGGCCACTCCGGCGTTCAGCGACTCGGCCTTGCCCGGCATCGGGATCGTGACGAGCATGTCGCAGGTGTCGGCGACGAGCCGCCCGAGCCCCTTGCCCTCCGAGCCCACGACCAGCACGAACGGCCCGGCCGCGATCTCCATGTCGGCGACGGTCACGCCGCCGCGCGCGTCGAGCCCGGCGACGAAGCAGCCGGCCTTCTGGTACGCCTTCAGCTGCCGCGCCAGGTTCGTCGCCTGCGCGACCGGGATCGTCGCGAGCGTCCCCGCGGACGACTTCCACGCGCCCGCGTTCACCCCCGCGGCGCGCCGCTCCGGCACCACCACGCCGGTGGCGCCGAACGCCGCCGCGGACCGGACGATAGCGCCGAGGTTGCGCGGGTCGGTGATCCCGTCGACCGCGACGATCAGCGGCGCCGTCCCGGTGAGCAGGTCGTCGGGGTGCGCGTACCGGTACGGCTTGACCTGCAGCGCGATGCCCTGGTGGACGGCCCCGTCGGTCAGCCGGTCCAGCTCGTTCTTGCCGGTCTCCAGCAGCGGGATGCCGCGGTCGGCGGCGAGCTGGATCGACTCGCGGACCCGCTCGTCCGTGCCCGACGACACGTACAGCGTGCTGCCGGGCACCCCGGCGCGCAGGGCCTCCACGACCGGGTTCCGGCCGGTGACCAGCTCGGGGACCTCGCCGTTCGCGCGGCGCGCCCCGGCCGGGCGTCCCGTCGCGGCCGGACGGCCCTCAGCGGCCCGCGCCGCGCGCGCGCCCGGGCCCATGGTCTGGGTGCCGGTCCGCTTGGCGTTCTTGACGGCCCGCGCCTTCTGGCGCTTGCCGTGCCAGTGCCGGTCCTCGGCCTTGGGGGTGGGACCCTTGCCCTTGCGCTTGGCCATTGTTCGGTACGCCCCTCGCGACGATTGCGTGCTCGCCCTCGCGGCTTGTCGGGCGGCTGAGATCTCCGGGGCGCGCACATGCGGACGCCCGCGAACGTCCAATTTTATCCGCCGCGGCCAGTGCGCCGCGCCCGCCGAACCGAACCGGCGTCCGCCGCAGCGAACCGGCGCCGCCGAACCAACCGGCGCGCGCCGCGCCGAAGCGCCCGCCGCGCTGCCCGCCCACAGGGGTTCGGCGCGGTCAGTCTCGCTTGAGCTCCCAGCGGGCGCCGTGCGGGGTGTCCTCGACGACGATGCCGGCATCGGCGAGGCCGTCGCGGATCGCGTCGGCGGACGCGTAGTCCTTGCGGGCCCGCGCCGCCTGCCGCTGCTCCAGAGCCACCGCGACCAGGGCGTCCACGACGGGACGCAGGTCGTCGCCGCCGCCCTGCGTCCACTGCTCCGACAGCGGGTCGAGGCCCAGCACCCCCGCCATCGCCCGGACGGACGCCAGGTCCCGGCGGACCGCGTCCTCGTCGCCGGCCGCCAGCGCGCTGTTGCCCTCGCGGACGGTCTCGTGCAGCGTCGCGAGCGCCTGCGGGACGCCGAGGTCGTCGTTCATCGCGGCCGCGAACGCCTCGGGCACCGATCCCGCCGGCTCACCCGCGCCGACGACCTCGCTCGCCCGCGTCACGAACCCCTCGATGCGCTGGTAGGCCGACACCGCCTCGGCCAGCGCGGCGTCGGTGTAGTCCATCAGCGACCGGTAGTGCGCGGAGGCCAGGTAGTAGCGGATCTCCGCCGGACGCGCCTTCCCGAGCAGGTCGGGCAGCAGCACCACGTTCCCGACGGACTTGCTCATCTTCTCGCCGTCCACCGTCAGCAGCCCGTTGTGCAGCCAGTACCGCGCGAACCCGTCGCCCGCCGCGCGCGACTGGGCGATCTCGTTCTCGTGGTGCGGGAAGATCAGGTCGACGCCGCCGCCGTGGATGTCGAAGACGGGCCCGAGGTACTTGGTCGCCATCGCCGAGCACTCCAGGTGCCAGCCGGGCCGCCCGTCGCCCCACGGCGTCTCCCAGGCCGGCTCGCCGGGCTTCGCGCCCTTCCACAGGGCGAAGTCGCGGGGGTCGCGCTTGGCGTCCTCGTTCGGGGTGTCGCCGGTCGGCCGCATGTTCTCCAGCCGCTGGTTGGACAGCTCGCCGTAGTGGTCGGCCCACGACTTCACGTCGAAGTACACGTCGCCGGCCGCCGTGTAGGCGTGCCCCTTCTCGATCAGCCGCCGGATCAGCACGATCATCTCTGGGACGTGCCCGGTGGCGCGCGGCTCGATCGTCGGCGGCAGGCAGCCGAGCAGGTCGTAGCCCTGCGTGAAGACCCGCTGGTTGCCCTCGGCGACCGCGAACCACGGCACGCCGCGCTCCGCCGCCACCGCGATGATCTTGTCGTCGACGTCGGTGACGTTCCGCGCGAACGTCACCTCGTAGCCGGACGCGCGCAGCCAGCGCAGCAGCACGTCGTAGATCACGCCGGACCGCAGATGACCGATGTGCGGAGAAGCCTGCGGCGTCGCACCACACACGTACATCCCCACGCGGCCCTCTTCCAGGGGCTCGAACGTGCGGACGCTACGGGTACCGGTGTCGTAAAGGCGCAGACTCACAATCACAGGCTATTGGATCCGCCCCGGCCCGCGCGGACTCTCGCGCACCCGCGCCCCGAACTCCCGGCCCCCTCCGAACCAGCCTGGAGGGGCCGGGGGCGGTTCCCCGCGTTCAGGAGGCGAAGGCCTTGGCGAGGCGGTCCGCGAAGGCGGGGGCCTCGGCGCCGAAGCCGCCGTGGTCGCCGGGGTAGGTCTCGGCGGGCCTCCCGAGGCGCTCGGCCAGGGCGAGGCCGGCCCGGTGCGGCGGCTCGCCGGCGGACTCCGCGCCGACGGCGACCGTGATCCGGACCGGGGACTCGCGCAGCGCCGCGACGTCGAGGACGTGGCGCCCGAAGCCGGGCACCTCGTAGCCCGCGAAGAAGTCGGTGTTCTTTTCGAACCGCGCGAACATCTCCAGCATCTCGGGGCTCGGCGCCTCGGCGGCCTCCGAGGATCCGGCGGCCTCCCCGGCGCTCTCGGCCTCCCCCGCGCTCTCGGGCTCTCCTTCGCTCTCGGGCTCGTCGCCGCCGGACATGCCCATGGCGGCGCCGAAGACGCCCATCGCCGGGCCAACGCCGCCGTCCTCGTAGGCGCGCTCGACGTCCGCGATGACCGACTCCCAGTGGTCGGCGTCCGGCAGCAGCCTCAGCAGCGGCGGCTCGTGGGCGACGAGCGCGCGGACCTGCTCCGGATGCCGCGCCGCCAGCTCGAGCGCGATCTGCGCGCCGGAACTGTTGCCGAACACGAAGGCGGGACCGTCCGCCACCGCGCCGAGCAGCCGGGACGCGTCGTCGGCGTGGACGACGATCTCCTGGCGCTCGGGCGGGCCGGTGAGCGGGCTGCGGGAGTTGCCGCGCCGGTCGTAGGTCACGACCGTGTACCGGTCGGCGAGCAGGCCGGCGAGACCGGCGTAGCCCGCCGCGTCGTAGATCCCGCCGCAGATCAGCAGCAGGACCGGCCCGGACCCGCGCACCTCGTAGTGCAGGGAGGCGCCGGGGACGTCAAGGGTTCGCGTCGTCGTTTCCATCGTGGTCTTCTCCGTCGAGTCGTGCGATGCGGGCTTCGAGATAGCGCTGCTCGGGGAGGCTGGTGGTGCCCCGGGCGGCGGCGCGGTAGGCGTCGCGGGCGGCGGCGACGTCGCCCGCCTGCTCCAGCAGGTGGGCCCGGACGGCCGCGAGCCGGTGGTGCTCGGACAGCCGCTCGTCGCCGTCCAGGGTCGCCAGCAGGTCCAGTCCGGCGCGCGGGCCGTGCGCCATCGCGAGCGCGACGGCCTCGTTCAGCGTGACCATCGGGTTCGGCGCCAGGTGCGACAGCAGCCGGTACAGGGCGAGGATCTGCGGCCAGTCGGTGTCCTCGGGCCGCGCCGCCTCCGCGTGGACGGCGGCGATCGCGGCCTGCACCTGGTACGGGCCGGGCGGCGACCAGGTGAGGGCGTCGGTGATCAGCCGGGTGCCCTCGGCGATGGCCTCGGCGTCCCAGCGCGTCCTGTCCTGCTCGGACAGCGGGACGAGCAGGCCGTCGGCGCCGGTCCGCGCGGGCCGGCGCGCGTCGGTCAGCAGCATCAGGGCGAGCAGGCCGGTGACCTCCCCGTCGCCGGGCAGCAGCCCGTGCACGGCCCGCGCCAGCCGGATCGCCTCCGCGGTCAGGTCGGCGCGCTGCAGGTCCGGGCCGCTGGACGCGGTGTACCCCTCGTTGAAGATCAGGTACAGGACCTGCAGGACCGCGCGGAGCCGGTCGTCGCGCTCGGCCGGGGGCGGCGGCGCGAACCGGGCGCCGGTCGCCTTGATCCGCTGCTTGGCCCTGCTGATCCGCTGCGCCATCGTCGCCTCCGGCACCAGGAACGCCCGCCCGATCTGCGCGGTCGTCAGCCCGCCGACCGCGCGGAGGGTGAGCGCGACCTGCGAGGACGGCGTCAGCGCGGGATGGCAGCAGAGGAACAGCAGGGTGAGCGTGTCGTCGCGGTCGCCGGGCCGGTCCTCGCCGGGGCCGTCCTCGCCGGCCGGCACCTCGCGCAGCGCCACGGCGGCCTCCCGGTCGCGGCGCGCGCGCTCGCTGCGCCACTGGTCGGTGAGCCGGCGCGTCGCGACGGTCAGCAGCCAGCCGCGCGGGTTCTGCGGGACGCCCTCGTCCGGCCACTGGACGGCCGCGGCGAGCAGCGCCTCCTGGACGGCGTCCTCGCACTGGTCGAACACGCCGTGCCGGCGGACGAGGGTCCCGAGGACCTGCGGCGCGAGCTCGCGCAGCAGGTCCTCGACCGCGACGGGCACCGTCACATCTCGCTCCCCGCGTGGTGCATGACGGGACGGACCTCCATCCGCCCGCCGAACCGGACGTCCGGCCACCGCGAGGCGATCTCCACGGCCCGCTCCAGGCTCTCGCAGTCGACGGTGAGGTACCCGGCGAGGTGCTCCTTCGCCTCCACGAACGGGCCGTCGGTCACCGCGGGCAGCCCGTCCTTCTCCCGCACGACCTTGGTGGTCGACGGGTCGGCGAGCGCCTCGGTCACGACCAGCTCGCCGCGCTCGGTGATCTCCTTCATGAGCTCATCGACCTCGCCGAACAGCTCCTGCCGCTCCTGCTCGGTCAGCTCCTCGACGAACCCCGGCCGGTTGAAGATCAGCAGCATGTACTTCACGGGTGTCTCCTCGTTCTGGTGCGGCTTGTCGGGGCCGCACGCGGTGTCGGGGCGGCCCTCGGCGGCCGCACGTCACGCATGGATCGGAGCCGCGGCCGGTTCCTCGACATCCTCCCCGAAGAAATCTCCACTTCCCCCAAAAACCCCACCCGGCCCCGCCCACTCCAGCCTCCCGCCCTGGCCCGCAACAACGTCGCGGCCAAGCCCGCCGTGCTCCCCCTGACGCCCACCACCACGACCCAGTGCGCAATCACCACCTCACGCCGCCCATGCACCCACCCCGGTCTCCTCCGCCCCCGACGCGCTCGCCGCCGCCCCAGAGGAGATCGGCCCACGCGCCCCTATATCGACCCGACGGCCGCACGAGAAAGCCGAGGGCACACGGACCGGCGTCCGGGCGTCTCGCCGGGGCGGGGGCTCGCAGGCAGCGGCGCGGGCTAGATCGGGCCGAGCATTTCCTTGATCTCGGAGCAGAGGAGGGTGAAGGGCAGGGCGTCCGGCATGTGGCCGGCGACCGCGGCCAGGTCGGGACGGCCGCCGTACGAGCACACGGTCACCAGCCCGTCGCCGATCCCGACCTCGCGGACCGCCTGCCACGGGACCCGCTGCCCGTCCTTCTCGACGCCGTCCAGGTCGACGGTGAACGGCCCCAGCCGCACGGCCTCGCCCGACTTGACCGCCGCGAGATGCCGGGGCAGCGCGCGGCGCGTCACCTCGGCGGCGACCGTCTCGCCGAGCGTCCGCACGCCGGGCAGTTCGTCGCCGAAGCGCAGGACGCGTCCGTCCGAGCTCACGACCGTGAAGCGCCATCGGGTCCCGTTCGCCGGGCCGGCGCCGCCCGACGGTGGAGCGGCCCCGCCCCACGGTCGGACGCCGGAGACCGTCACCGAGACCAGGTCGTCCCACATGAACACGCCGGCGTCGCCGTCGAGGCCGGTGGCCGCGAGCGCCTCGGGCGCGGCATCGCCCCATGTGTCGCCGTCGCCCGGCGGGCCGGCGACGGCAGGACGTGTGCGTGTCAGCGCACCGGAGCCCTTGCGCCCGGCGCGCTTGGCGCCCGCGGGCCCGGGAGCCGGGGAGACGACGAGGCCGCCGGTGAACAGGTGGACCACGGGGGCGCGGCGCCACACGATGCCCCGGCCCGCGATCCAGCCGGCGGCCGCCGCGCAGCCCATGGCGATCACGGTGAGCGGTGCGCCGAGCCAGGCGCGGCCGGACAGGAAGGCGGCGACGGCGGCCGGGACCAGCGCGACCACGGCCGCGGCGAGCGCGATCAGCCAGGTGAGCGCGCGGCACCGGGCCGGCCGCGCGTCGAAGGTCCGGACCGGCTCGCCGAGCCCGGGCGGGTCAGCCATCGCCCTCCCGCTGGCCGGAGGCGCGCGCCCACGTCCACGCGTACTCGGTGTCCTCGCAGCGGCGCGCCGCGGTGCCGAGGCGCAGCGGCCGGAACGTGTCGATCATGACGGCCATCTCCGTGGTGCGGTCGTGCCCCTGCTTCACCGCCTCCACCACCGCCTCGACGGCGCCCGGCTGCGGCCCGTGCGTGAACCCCGACGGGTGCAGCGAGATGGAGCCGATGCCGATGCCCGAGCCCTTGCGGGCCGAGTAGTCGCCGGCGACGTAGAACATCATCTCGTCGCTGTCGACATTGTGGTGGTTGTACGGGATCGGCACGGCCTGATCGTCGAAGTCGAGGGGCCGCGGGCAGAACGAGCAGATCACGAACCCCGGCCCCTCGAACGTCTGGTGGACGGGCGGCGGCGCGTGCGTCCGTTTCACGACGGGCTCGAAGTCGTTGATGTTGAAGACGTAGGGGTAGAGGTAACCGTCCCAGCCGACGACGTCGAACGGGTGCCGCAGGTACGTCAGGCGCGACAGCCCGTTCCGGTTGCGGACGAGGACCGGCGCCTCTCCCCCGTCCACCAGCAGCGGTTCGGACGGGCCGCGCAGGTCGCGCTCGCTGTAGGGCGCGTGCTCCAGGAACTGCCCGTACTGCGACAGGTACCGCTTCGGCGGCCTGATGTGCCCCCTGGCCTCGATGACGAGCGCCTTGAGGGACGCTCCACCGCCCCGTTCCGGCAGCACCTAGCGATGGATCGTCCCGGTCGGGATGACCACGTAGTCGCCTTCGCCGACGTCGAGCGCCCCGTAGGTCGTCTCGACCCGCGCGCGCCCGGTCTGGACGTACACGACCTCGGCGCCGGCCGAGTTCCGGTACAGCTCGCTGGTGGCGTCCGCCGCGACGAATGAGACGGTGACGTCGTCGTTGCCGAACAGGACCTGCCGGCCGAGGACCGCGTCGCCGCCCTCGGGCAGGTCCTGGGTGCGGTACGCGCGCGGTTGCAGCGGATGGTTGGGGGCGAGCCCGGCGCCGTCGGCGGCCGCGTCCCGCACGCCCTCGCTCTTGGTGATCGCCGTCGGCGCGTACCGGTGGTACAGCAGGCTGGAGTCGGACGTGAAGCCCTCCTCGCCCATCAGCTCCTCGGCGTACAGGCCGCCGTCCGGCCGCCGGAACTGCACGTGACGCTTCCGCGGGATCTCCCCCACGGCCCTGTAATACGGCATCGCCGCCTCCCATCGGGGACGCCCTCGTCCCCTTCACCGTACGTCTTCGCCCCTGCCGCGGCGGCGCACGCCGACCCCGACGCCTCCATGTTCACGGCCGTGCGCGGCGAACGGCATCAGAACGTCGTTCTGTGGATAACCGGGCCGTCAGGACGGTGCCGGATGCACCGTGCCGACGACCTCCCCCAGCGAGATGACCGACCCCGACGCGCCCGGCGCCGTCGCGCGGATCGTCACCGTGTCGCCGTCCTCCAGGAACGTCCGCTTCGTCCCGTCGCCGAGGTCCACCGGCTCGCGGCCGTTCCAGCTGAGTTCCAGCAGGCAGCCCCGCTGGCCGCGCTCCGGACCCGACACCGTCCCGGACGCGAAGAGGTCGCCCGTGCGCAGCGGCGCGCCGTTCACCGTGGCGTGCGCGAGCTGCTGCGGTGCCGTCCAGTACATCCCGGCGAACGGCGGCTCGGACACGACCTGCCCGTTGATCAGGACCTCGAGCCGCAGGTCAAGGCCCCACGCCTCGTCGCAGCGCAGGTAGCCGAGCGGCTCCGGATCCTGGACGGGCGGGTCCACGCGCGCGTGCTCCAGCGCGGCGACCGGCACCACCCACGGGGAGATCGACGTCGCGAACGACTTGCTGAGGAACGGCCCGAGCGGCTGCGACTCCCAGGCCTGCAGATCGCGCGCGCTCCAGTCGTTGACCAGCAGGAACCCGAACACGTGATCGCGGAACGCGCCGGTCGGGACGCCCCGCCCCGGCACCGACGGGACGCCCGCGACGAACCCGACCTCCGCCTCGAAGTCCAGCCGCAGCGACGGCCCGTACGACGGCTCCGGCTCGCTCATCCCTGTCATGCGCTGCCCGGACGGCCGGACGATCGGCGTCCCCGACGGGTACACCGTCCCGGCGCGCCCGTGGTAGCCGACCGGCAGCCGCTTCCAGTTCGGCTTGAGCGGCTCGCCCTGCGGCCGGAAGATCCGTCCCACGTTGGCCGCGTGGTGCTCGGAGGAGTAGAAGTCGACATAGTCGGCCACTTCGATCGGCCGCAGCACCTCCACGTCGGCCACGGGGATCAGGTGCGGTTCCACCTGCTCGCGGTGGGCCGCGTCCGTCAGCAGTTCCGTGACGCGGGCGCGGTTGGCCTGCCAGGCGGCGCGTCCGGCCACCATGAAGGCGTTCAGCGAACCGGACGCGAAGTAGTGCCGGTCCTCCACGAGCCCGGCGGCCGACAGGCCCGCGAGGTCGAGAACGTACGCCCCGATCGCCACGCCCACGCGCGGCATCTCCCCGGGACGCGAGAACACGCCGTACGGCAGGTTCTCGATGCCGAAGCCGTCGCCCTCATCGATCTCCACCCACGGAACCGTCGTCATGGAGACATATCTTCCCCAGTGTTCCGCGTTCTGACCGGCCGCGGGCGCGCGGGATCCCGGCCCCTACCGGTGACGGCACGGACCGCGGTCCCGCTACTCCGCGGGAGGCGTGGGGCCGCTGCGGAAGTTGCCGGACGGCGGCGGGTTCCAGTCCCAGATGCGCCCCTCGCCGGGCTCGCGCTCGTCCTCCGGGCTGGGCGACGGGCGCGGGACGCGCGGGACCGGCGGGGCGCCGCCGTCGCCCGCGTCCGGGTCCTCGGCCCGGTCGGCGGGCGGAGCGTCCTGCTCCTCCGCGCCGTCGTCGTCGGCCTCGCGGGCGCTGTCGACGTCATCGGTGCCGTCGGCGCCGACGGCCTCGGCACCGGGGACCACGATGTCGGGACGGGTCGTCCGGGCCTTCTCGCGGGGCTCGGGGTCCTCGGCGTCGCGGCGCCTGACCAGCTCGACGTCGGTCGGCAGCAGCGCGGGCGCCGGACGGGGCTCGGGGAGCGGATCGAGCGGAGGGGACGGCTCGCGCTCGTACTCCTCCGCGTACTCGACGCCGTAGTCCTGCTCATCGGCGGCATCGTCGACGTCGTCCGCGTCGGCGGCGTCGTCGTAGTCGCGGCGCAACGCGCCGCGCGCCTCCGCGTAGTCGTCTTCGCGCGTCACCTCGCGTCCCTGCGCGTACTCGTCCTCGTGCCCGCGCGCCCCCGCGTAGTCGTCCTCGCGGGCCGCGTCATGCCGGGACAACGGCTCGTCATCGTGGTCGAGCTCCGGCCGATGGCCGTGCGGCACCTCGTACTCGTGGTCGCGTGCCGCCTCGCACTCGTGGACGGTCGCGTGCTCGAGTTCGTGCTCGGCTTCGGACGAGCCGACGGGCAGCAGGTCCAGCGGGCGGGGCCGCGGCGCGTACGCGTGCTCGGCGTAGCCGCGCTCGGCGTAGGCGGCGTCATCCTCTTCAGCGGCGGCGGGAGCCTCCAGCGCGGCGGGCGGCTCCAGGGCCGGGAGCACCTTGACGTGGCCGCGCTGCGCCTCGACGGGCCCGGGCTCGTCCGCCGCGGGTCGGGACACCCGGATCTGCTTGATCATCGTCAGCCACAGCCAGACCGCGATCACCAGCATCACGTGCGGCGCCACGGCCACGCCCGCGCGGACGGCGTCGCGCGGCAGCGAGCCGTACCCCCACACGGCGTGCTGGACGGCGGCGGCGGCGGCCCCGGCGAGCAGGAGCAGCAGCAGCGCCCAGCGCAGGGCGCGGCTCCACCACCGGGCGTTCCGGGCGACCACCAGGGCGAGGATCGTCATGGCGGTGAGCGCGTCGGCCATCACCGGGTAGACCGGCGCCCACCGGCGGCTCGCCCGCCCGGCCAGCGCGAGCTCGCGCAGGACGGGATAGGTCAGCACGTAGGCGCCGGCCGCCAGCGCGACGACGACGAGGCCGGCGGTCGCGGTGAGCAGCCGCCGCTGGGCCGGGCTGTAGCGGGGGCCGCCGGGGCGCGTGGGATCAGATGGCATGACTCTCGTTCCGGGGTGAACGCCTTGCGGGGTGGGCCTTCAAGGCGACCCTAGCCAGCCCGGACGCCGCTCACAGGCATCTTCGCCGTGAAGATCCCGGACCGCGCACCATAAGCCCCGAGAAGCCCGCTATGCCACGCGGCGACGCGCCGCGACAGGCCGCGACAGGCCGCGACGCGCGCCGCCGCGCGGGCCGCGCCGTGGACGAGAGATCAGGAGGTGGGGAGGACCAGGGCGGTGGCCATGGCGGCGAGGCCTTCGCCGCGCCCGGTCAGGCCCAGGCCGTCGGTGGTGGTGGCGGAGACGCTCACCGGGGCGCCGCCGAGGGCCTCGCCGAGGACCTTCTCGGCCTCGGCGCGACGCTTGCCGATCTTGGGGCGGTTGCCGATGACCTGCACGGCGACGTTGCCGATGGCGAAGCCGGCGTCGGCGGCGAGGCGGGCGACCTCGCGCAGCAGATCGATGCCGGACGCCCCGGCCCAGCGCGGATCGGCGGTACCGAAGACCGCGCCGAGGTCGCCGAGCCCGCAGGCCGACAGCAGCGCGTCGCAGGCGGCGTGCGCGGCGACGTCGCCGTCGGAGTGGCCGGCCAGGCCGTGGCCCTCACCGGGCCATTCGAGGCCCGCGACCCAGAGGGGGCGCGGCTCCGACGAGAACGGGTGGACGTCGGTGCCGACGCCCACCCGTGGAATCCGTGCGCTCAACTCAGCTGGCCAGGACCTCGTCGAGCAGGGCCTCGGCCTTGTCCTCGTTGGTCTTCTCGGCGAGCGCGAGCTCGCTGACCAGGATCTGGCGCGCCTTGGCGAGCATGCGCTTCTCGCCCGCCGACAGGCCGCGCTCCTTGTCGCGCCGCCAGAGGTCGCGGACGACCTCGGCGACCTTGTTCACATCGCCGGAGGCGAGCTTCTCGAGATTCGCCTTGTACCGGCGCGACCAGTTGGTGGGCTCCTCGGTGTAGGGTGCGCGGAGCACCTCGAACACCTTCTCCAGACCCTCCTGGCCGACGACGTCCCGGACGCCCACGTCCTCGACGTTCTCGACCGGAACCTGCACTGTCAGGTCGCCCTTGTCGACCTTCAAGACCAGATAGGTCTTTTCCTCACCTTTGATGGTGCGAGTCTCGATGGCCTCGATCCGAGCAGCCCCATGGTGGGGGTAGACGACGGTGTCGCCGACCTGGAAAGTCATGTGACAAGTACCCCTTCCGCTAGAACCAGGGTAGCACGGAAACGAGCGTGCCTGAACCGGCCTTGCCGACATATCCGCAGGTCAAGCCGCATATTGGGGTATTGACAAAGCTCTTTAATGGTGCATCGGGCACCTGTTCCCCGCACTCAGCGTGACCGGAGCACCACCAGTGTGCCTCCGGAACGCCTCTACCGCCAACCACCCTCCGGATACAAGCGTCCCCGCTGCCGATCCGCCGGACGCGCCCCATACTGGAGGTGAACATGCCGCCCCGGGCGGGTACGAAGCGGCCGGAAGGGACCGAACCGGGCAGTGGCGGGCGGCGAGGCGGCGCGCAGCGGCGGTGCCGGCGAGCGACGGCGAGCGACGGCGAGGAGGTGCGGCGTGAGGCCCGACGGCGACCCGGACCCCGATGACTACGGGCTCCCGCACGTGGACGTCGTCGTCCCCGATGACGCCCGCGAGCTGGACCGCGACGTGCTCGCCTACCGCCGCGAGGAGCGCCGCCGCCGGCGCCGCAGGCGGCTGCGCCGGGTCGTCCGGCCGGTCACCCGGTTCGGCGTCGCGATCCCGATCATCGCCGGGGCGCTGCTGGTCGCGCTGATCAGCGGGGCGCTGATGACGGCGTTCGGGCCGCGCCCGGCGCCGCGTCCGAAGGGCGTCGCGCTGGCCCCGAGCCCCACCGCGGCGCCGGGCGAGATCGGCGGGCTGCTGCCGGCCGGCTCGGTGGACGTGGTGAACCGCAGCAAGAACGCCCGGGACCTGCGCGACCTGCGGCCCGCGGTGTTCGGCATCGTGCCGCCGGGCGCGCAGTGCCCGGGGGTCGTCGCCGCGCTCGCGGGCAGCGCGCACGAGTACGGCGTCCGGTTCCTGCTGGTCGCGGACCCGCGGCCGGCGGGCGGGCGGCAGCCGGTGCCGCTCAAGGACGTGAAGGCGTGCGCGGGCACCGCCCACGACGGGACGCCGGAGATCCTCGAGGACGCGAAGGCCCTGCTCGCGGGCGCCTACGCGCCGGTGCCGGGGTCGGCCGGGGCCGGGATCACCGCCGTGTTCGTCCAGCCGGACGGGGTCGTCACGGACGTCGTGCCCGGCGCGACGCCCGGCCCGGACCTCTCCCAGAAGGTCAAATCGCTGAGATACGGCTGACATTTTCCGGCCGTGTCGCCACCCCGGATCGGGCCCCGCGCCGGTACCTCGCTACGCTTCCCCTGGCGTATCTCACGCCGCTCTCGTACCTTCCAATGCCTTTTTCGCGAGGAGACCGACGCCGTGATCCGAAACAGCCGTCGAGTGGTCGCGCTCGCCGTCGCGGGCGCCGTCGCGATCGCACCGGTGATCTCCGGCTGCGGCGCCGGCGAGGAACCTCAGACCTCCGCTCCGACCCAGCTGACCGAGGGCGTCAACGCGTCCGTGCCGAAGAACAGGCCGGCGGCGGCGCAGATCGACATCCGCAACCTGTTCGTCCTCGGGCCGAAGCCGGGCCAGACGCTGGCGCAGGGCGGCGCCGCGCCGCTGTACGCGACCATCATCAACCAGGTGAAGGGCCGGCCGGACAAGCTCGTCTCGGTGAGCTCGCCTGCCTTCTCCCAGGTGAAGCTGCAGGGCGGCGGCGTGGTGATCCCGGCCGCCGCGCCGTCCGGCGAGGGCAGCGCGGTCAAGCTGATCGGCCAGACGATCGCCCCCGCCGCCTCCCCGAGCGCGTCGCCGACGGGGAAGAAGGCGAAGAAGTCCCCGGGCGCCACCGAGTCCCCGAGCGCGACCCCGGGTGCGACCGGCACGCCCGTCACGCCGAGCCCGACGGGCGCGGGCGCGGCGAACGGCAGCCCCTCGGCCCAGTCGAGCAACACGGCACCGCCGGAGGGCGCCGGCGTGCCCTCGCCGGGGACCGGCACGGGCCCGCTGGTGGTGCTGTCCGGCGCGACGCAGCAGCTCGTCGGCGGCGAGCAGATCATGGTGACGCTGCAGTTCGAGCAGGCCGGTTCCGTGCAGGTGCAGGTGCCGGTGATCCCGCAGCAGGGCGAGTACGAGACCTACCCGGCCGCGCCCGGGACCGAGACGACGCCGGGCGCCTCCGCGTCCCCGTCCCCGAACGTGTCCGGCGGCGGTTCCGGCACGGGCAGCGCGACGCCGACGCCCGCGGGCTCGGCCACCCCGTAAGACCTCGGCACGAAAGAACGGCCCGTACGGCACACGCCGTACGGGCCGTTCTTCACACCGACCAGATCGCCAAATCAGGCCTGCACGCTGATCAGGGCTCGAACTTGTAGCCGAGGCCGCGGACGGTGACGATGTAGCGCGGCGAGGACGGGGTCGCCTCGATCTTGGCGCGGAGCCGCTTGATGTGGACGTCCAGGGTCTTGGTGTCGCCGACGTAGTCGGCGCCCCAGACGCGGTCGATCAGCTGCATGCGGGTCAGGACGCGGCCCGCGTTGCGCAGCAGCACCTCCAGCAGCTCGAACTCCTTCAGCGGGAGCTGGACGGGGGCGCCGCCGACGCTGACCACGTGCCGTTCCACGTCCATCCGGACCGGGCCGGCCTCCAGCGTGGCGGGGGCCAGCTCCTCGACCTCGCCCTGGCGGCGCAGCACGGCGCGCATGCGGGCGATCAGCTCGCGGGTGGAGAACGGCTTGGTGACGTAGTCGTCGGCGCCGAGCTCCAGGCCGACGACCTTGTCGACCTCGCTGTCCTTGGCGGTGAGCATGATGACCGGCACGCTGGACTTCGTGCGCAGCTCCCGGCAGACCTCGGTGCCCGGCAGGCCGGGCAGCATCAGGTCGAGCAGCACCAGGTCGGCACCGTTGCGCTCGAAGATGTCCAGCGCGTCGGGGCCGGTGGCCGCGACGGCGACCTCGAACCCCTCCTTGCGCAGGTTGTACGACAGTGCGTCGCTGAACGACTCCTCGTCTTCAACGACGAGCACGCGGGTCACGGTGTTGCCTCCCGGGCGGTTTCCATTGCGGCCCTCTCGACGGGCTTTACTGCGGGCAACGGCGGGTCGATGAGCGGGAGCCGGAGCGTGAACGTCGATCCGGACCCCTCCTTGCTCCACACCGTCACCTCGCCGCCGTGCTTGGTGGTGACGTGCTTGACGATGGCCAGGCCGAGGCCGGTGCCGCCGGTCTGGCGCGAGCGGGCGGGGTCGACCCGGTAGAACCGCTCGAAGATCCGCTCGATCTCCGTCTCCGGGATGCCGATGCCCTGGTCGGTGACGTTGATCTCGACGTAGCGGTCCTCGCAGCGGCGGGCGGACACGACGACGCGGGTGTGCTCGGGGCTGTAGGCGACGGCGTTGTCGATCAGGTTGCGCAGCGCGGTGATCAGCAGTTCCTCGTCGCCGCGCACCCGCAGGCCCTCCTGCCCGCCGCCGGCCAGCTCGATGTCCTTGCTGGACGCCTTGATCTGGCAGCGGTCGATGGCCTCGGCGGTGATCTCGTCGAGCCGGACGGGCCGCAGCTCGGGCAGCGGCTCGTCGCCCTGGATGCGCGACAGGGTCATCAGGTCCTGGACGAGGTTGGTCAGCCGGACGGACTCGTACTGCATGCGGCCGGCGAAGCGGCGGACGGCCTCGGGGTCGTCGGCGGCGCCCTCGACGGTCTCGGCGAGCAGCGACAGGGCGCCGACCGGGGTCTTCAGCTCGTGGCTGACGTTGGCGACGAAGTCGCGGCGGATGGCCTCGGTGCGGCGCATCTCGGTGAGGTCCTCGGCGAGGACGAGGACGAGGCCGTGGGAGCCGAGCGGCGCGACGCGGACCGCGAACCAGCGGCCTTCGGCGCGGCCGCGGCGGCGGGTCTCGCCGACCTGGATCTCGGTCTCGCGGATCTCGCCGTCGCGGCGGACGAGCCGGGCCATGGCGAGCAGCTCGTCGACGACGAGGCGCTCGCCGCTGACCATGCCGAACGCGCGGGCGGCGGAGCTGGCCCGCAGCACCCGGTCCTCGGCGTCCACGACGACGGCCGAGGACCGCAGGACGCTGAGCACCGAGGCGACCCCCGGTGGCACGCCTCCGGCAGGCGCCGCCGGGGACGCCGTCCGCTGGGCTCGCTCGCTCACGCGCACCGCCAATCCAGTCGCGAGCCCGATCGCGAGCCCGGCAAGCCCGGTCAGGCTCGCGACGATTTCGACCTCCACACCACGGATCGTAAGCGGCGTTTCGAGGGCGGCCGCCCGGCGGCCTGCCCGAACGGGGTCTCGTTCCCCGAAAGTTCACCTTCTTATACGCAGGGGTTCACACCCATGGGGCAGGCTGTTGCGTGGGCGAGTCCGCCCAGAATGACCGTCTTTCGCCCCCTTTGCCCCAAGGAATCCCAATTGCGTGACGCGTATCACGAGGAGCTCGACTCCCTCTCCGACAAGCTGGTGGAGATGACCCGGCTCGTCCGCTCCGCGATGGCGCGCGCGGTCACCGCGCTGCTGGACGCGGACCTGCGGCTGTCGGAGGAGGTCATCAGCGGGGACGAGCACGTCAACAAGATCGACGCCGAGATCGAGGAGACGGTCTTCGACCTGATGGCCCGGCAGCAGCCGGTCGCCGGCGACCTGCGCACCCTGATCACCGCGCTGCGGATGAGCGGCGACCTGGAGCGGATGGGCGACCTCGCGGTGCACATCGCCAAGACGGCCCGCCGCCGCCACCCCGAGACGGCCGTCCCGCCCGAGCTGCAGGCCACGGTGCTGGAGATGGGGCAGATCGCCGAGCGGATGATCGCCAAGACGGGCAGCGTGATCGCGTCCCAGGACGTCGAGATGGGCCTCGAGCTCGACGCCGACGACGACCAGATGGACCGCCTGCACCGCCGCCTGTTCGACATCCTGCTGTCCCCCAAGTGGAAGCACGGCGTCGAGCCGGCCGTCGACATCACGCTCGCCGGGCGGTACTTCGAGCGCTTCGCCGACCACGCCGTCCACGTCGCGGAGAACGTCGTCTACCTGGTCACCGGGCAGCGTCCCGCGGAGATCACCGACCTCGCCTGACCCGCCGCACCCCGTGGCCGGGGCGGCGGGGTCAGGCCGGTTGCGCGACGAGGGCGGCGTTGGCGAGCGCCCGCATGCCGAGCCTCAGGTCCCGCGGCGTGACGTCGTCGATGAGGAGCCGCTGCAGCAGGTAGCCGGGCATGATCGCGAAGAGGGTCTTGCTCGTGGCCTCGACGTCGGTGCCGGCGGGCAGCCGCCCCTCGTCGACGAGCCGCCGCAGGTAGCCGCCCCAGATCTCGCGCAGCGCGGCGAAGGACCCGGTGAGGTGGTCGGCGAGGCCGGGGTCGTACATGGCGAGGGCCCAGGCCTGCGGGGCGAGCCGGACCGGCCCGTCCTCGCCGGACAGGCCGGTGAGCTTGTCGGCGAGCGCCTCGAGGATCTCGTCGAGCGGGGGCAGGCGGTCGCCGGAGGTGAGGTCGATCAGGAACGCCTGCATGTCGCCGACCACGGCCATCAGATTGGCGGCGACGATCTCGTTCTTGCTCTTGAAGTACCGGTAGACGGCCCCGGCCGACAGCCCGGACTCCGCGAAGATGTCCTGCATGGACGTCTCGTGGACGCCCTTGCGGACGAAGCATCGGCGCGAGGCGTCCAGGATCTGGCGACGGCGGCGTTCGAGGTGCTCCTCGCTGACTCGCGGCATGCCCTCAATCTAAAACGAACGTTCGTTCTTGACAAGGCGGCGGTGCGGTGCGACACTTCCGGTAGCTAAAAAGAACGGACATTCGCTTTCCTTCGAGGAGCGGGCCATGAAGTCCTCCCCCACCGCGCGCGCCCTGGGCGTCGCCATCGGCGCGGCCCTGCTGCAGCTCGTCATGATCACCGCCTTCGCGTGGCCGTCCGCCCACCTCGCGCCGCGCCGCGTGCCCATCGTCGTCACGGGCCCCGCGGCCGGTCCCGTCGCCGAACGGCTGGCGCAGGCCCGCCCCGGCGCCTTCGCCATCACGACCCGCCGCGACGAGGCGTCCGCGCGCAAGGCGCTCACCGACCGCGACGCCTACGGCGCGATCGTCACCGCGCCGTCCGGCGTCCGCGTGCTGACCGCGTCCGCGGCGTCCCCGGCCGTCGCGCAGCAGCTCGACGCCCTGGCCCAGCAGTTCGCCCCGAAGCGGGACGCGGCGGCGAACGCGATGCCCGCCGTCCGGGACGTCGTCGCCGCCGACCCCGACGACCCGCGCGGCACCGGGTTCGGCGGCATGGCGCTCCCCCTGATCATGTCGTCGATCGCCGGCGCCGCCCTGCTGACCTTCACGGTCCGCCGGGTGGCGTGGCGGGCCGCCGGCGTGCTGCTGTTCGCGCTGCTCGGCGGCCTCGGCTCGGCGGCGCTCGCGCAGAGCTGGATGTCGCTGCTGCCCGGCCCCTACCTCGCCATCGCCGGCGTCATGGCGTTCACCATCGCCGCCGTCGCCGGCACCGTCGCCGGCCTCGCCGCCGCCCTCGGACGGGCCGGGCTCGCCCTCGGCGCCCTGGCCTTCCTGCTGGTCGGCAACCCGCTGTCGGGCGCGACCTCGGCCCCCGAGCTGCTGCCCCGGCCGTGGGGCGAGATCGGCCAGTACCTCCCGCCCGGCGCCGGCGTGACGCTGCTGCGCTCGGCCGCCTTCTTCGACGGCGCCGGAGCCGCGCGCCCGCTCGCGGTGCTGGCCGGATGGACGGTGCTCGGCGCCGTCCTCCTCGCGCTCGGTGCCCGGCGCGCCCGGGCCGTGCGGGCGGCCGACGGCGCCCGCGCTCCGGAGCCGGCGCTCACCTGAGCCGTCCCGCGCCCCGCCCTTCCGGGAGACCGTCCCGGAAGGGCCCGGCCGCGTTCACGACAGGTTGCTGATCGGGAGCAGGCCGCGCTCGCCGAACACCTTCTTCGCCACGACCGTCGCGTTGACCGATCGGGGGATCCCGGCGTACACGGCCGTGTGCAGGAGCGCCTCGGCGACCTCCGTCGCGGTCAGGCCGACGTTCAGCGCGGCGTTGATGTGCACCTCCAGCTCCGGCTCGCAGCCGCCCAGGGCGGCCAGCACGCCGAGCGTGACGAGCTGGCGGTCGCGGGCGGGCAGCTCGGGCCGGGCGTACATGTCGCCGAACGCCCACGCGACGATCTGGTGGCCGAGCTCGGGCGAGACGTCGGCGAGCGAGTCGACGACCCGCTTCCCGGCCTCCCCGTCGACCTGCTCCAGGACCTTCATCCCGTACCGGTGGCGCTCTTCGCGGTTCATCTCGTCCTCCTCGGAAGCGGTTGCGATGACTCGATCGTGGCCCGGAAACGCGTCGTCGCTGCCTCTGAGGCATGTGGAGATATACTTCCCATGCTTTGGAGGCATGGATGGATCTGCGCATGCTCGGCTACGTCGTCGCGATCGCCGAGGAGGGCTCGGTCAGCGGCGCCGCCCGCCGCCTGCGGCTGACGCAGCCGACCCTCAGCCGCCAGCTGCGCGAGCTGGAACGCCGCCTCGGCACCGAGCTGTTCGCCCGCGAAGGACGCGGCCTGACCCCGACCGCCGCCGGGAAGGCGCTGGTGAAACGGGCTTCGGTGGTGCTGGCCGAGGCGGAGGCCGCGCTTGAGGACGTCCGGCTCGCCGCGCAGGGCCTCACCGGACGCGTGACGGTGACGTTCGCCGGGTCCGGCATCAACGGGCCCCTCGGCGCCGCGCTCGGCCGGCTCCGCCGCGAGCTCCCCCGCGTCGACCTGCGGCTGGAGGAGAGCTTCAACGACGCCGAGATGTCGGACGGCGTGCTGGACGGGCGGTTCGACATCGCCGTCCAGCGGCTCCCGTCCCGCGACGCCCGGCTCGCCACCCGGCCGTGGTGGAACCAGCCGCTCACGCTGTTCCTGCCGTCGGCGCACCCGCTCGCGCACGCGCCCGGCCCGGCGCCGCTGACCGCGCTCGGGCGGATCCCGCTCATCGTGTGGCCGCGCGAGGCGTCGCCGCACTCCCACGACGAGATCCTCGCGCTGTGCGACCAGGCGGGCGTCGTGCCCCGGATCGGCGCGCGGGGGCGCAGCGTCCAGACGGTCCTCGCGCTGGTCGCGGCCGGTTTCGGGGGCGCGGTGATGCCCGACTCCCATCGCGCGCTGCGCCGCGTCGGCGTGACGCCCCGTCCGCTCGCCGGCACGAACACGACCCTCTACCTGGTCTGGCGCGCCGGCGAGACCGACCCGCTCGTCCACCGCTTCCGGGACACCCTCGCGGGCCTCGCCGGCTAGCGCGAGACCCCGAAGCGGCGCAGCGTCTCGTGCGGGAAACCCAAGTCGACGGCGCTCGCCTCGTCCAGCCTCGCCCGCTGGCCGGCGTCGAGCTCGATCTCCAGCGCGCCGAGATTGTCGTCGAACTGCGCCATCGTGCGGGCACCGACGATGGGGGCCGTGACGGACGGATCGAGCATCGTCCAGGCGAGCGCGACCTTCGACGGCGTGGTGCCGATCTCGGCGGCGACGTCCTTCACGACGTCGACGATGTCCAATGCCCGCTCGGTGAGGAAACCGTTCGCGACGGCCACGTCCTTGCGGGTGGACTGCCCGTTCCCGGCACCGTTCCCGCTTTCCAGATCGGCGCGGGTGTACTTTCCCGTGAGCACCCCGCTGCCCAGCGGCGACCACAGGACGACTCCCAATCCCATGGTCTCCGCCATCGGAATGAGGTCGCGTTCCACGGTCCGTTCGACCAGGCTGTACGGGATCTGCAATGCGACGAGCGGTGCCCGGCCGCGCAGTTCGGCGATCGCCTGCATGCGCGACACCTGCCAGGCCGGGATATCGGAGACGCCGAGGTAGAGGACCTTCCCGGCGCTGACCAGGTCGTCCATCGCCCGCAGGATCTCCTCCACGGGCGTGCCGCCGTCCCACATGTGGAGATAGAGCAGGTCGATGTAGTCGGTGCGCAGGCGCGAAAGGCTCTCCTCGACGGACCTGACCATGCTCTTGCGGGAATTGCCTCCCGAGTTCGGGTCGCCGGGACGGGTGGGCATGGAGTATTTGGTCGCGATCACCAGTTCCTCGCGCCGGCCCTGCGCGAATTCGCCGACCATCCGCTCCGACGTCCCGTCGGTGTAGGCGTTCGCCGTGTCGACGAAGTTGCCGCCGCGGCCGGCATAGGCGTCGAAGATCGCCCTGGCCTCGTCCCAGTCCGCGCCCCAGCCCCAGTCGGCGCCGAACGTCATCGTCCCGAGCGAGAGCGGCGAGACGCGCAGCCCGGACCGTCCCAGCGGCCGGTACGAGTCGAGCGTCACCTTCGTCGTCGTCATCGACGTCTCCCTTTTCCGGTGCGGACGCGGGGTCCCTCGAGTCTGATCGGACGCAACGGCACGATCAACGGCGAGACCTGTAACGGCCGCCGTGACCGAGCCCGCGCCCGCCCGCGCCCGCCCGCGTCTCGCCGGGTTCTCAGCCGTCGGCCAGCAGGGTCCGCAGCAGGTCGCGGAGGGATTCCTGCTGGTCGTCGGCCAGCGCGGCCAGCGGGGAGTGCGTGCCGAGGCGGTCGAGGACATCGGCGCGGGCGCGCTCGCCCGCCGGGGTGAGGACGATCTGCTTGGCGCGCCGGTCGGTGGGGTGCGGGCGGCGCTCGATCAGGTCCTGCCCTTCGAGCCGGTCGAGGACGAACGTGGCGTTGGACGCCTCGCACGCCATCCGGGCGGCGAGCTCGCGCGCCGTGATCGGCTCGGACAGCTCGCGGAGCGCGACGACCTGGGACGCGGTCATGCCGACGTCCTCGGCGACGCGCCGCACGTGGACGTCGAGCCGCTGCACGAACCGGTGGACGAGCTTGCACACGTCCCGGTCGATGTCGTCCGCCGCCGCGCCGGGCCGAGTCGTCATGATCCGGAGTCTACCCCGGCTGATTCGAGTCATGATAATGATAGTTCGAACTATCCGAGTTCGAACTATCTGGAGCGTGCGCGTGCCCCTTCCCGTGCTGTCCCTGATGCTGGTGGTGTTCGGCCTCACCACCGGCGAGTTCGTGATCGCGGGCATCCTGCCCGACGTGGCCGCCGGCCTCGCGGTGCCGGTGCCCGCCGCCGGCCGCCTGGTCACCGCCTACGCGCTCGGCATGATCGTCGGCGGCCCGGTCGTCACCGTCCTCACGGCGCGGCTGCCCCGCCGCCCCCTCATCGCCGGGCTCGTGACCGTGTCCGTGCTGGCCAACCTCGGCTCCGCGCTGGCGCCCGGCTACGGCCTGCTGCTGGCCGCCCGGTTCGCCGCCGGGCTCGTCGTCGCGACGTTCTTCGCGGTCGCCATCGCCACCGCCGTCTCCACCGCCGCCGAGGGCAGGCAGGCCTCGACCGTCGCGAAGGTCGCCCTGGGCATGAACCTCGGCATCGTCCTCGGCACCCCGCTCGGCACCCTCGTCGGCCAGCACCTCGGCTGGCGGGCGGCCTTCGCGGCCGTCGCCGCCGTCACCGCCGCGGGCCTGCTGATGGTGCTGCGGTTCGTGCCCGCGGTCCCCGCCGCAGCGGCATCGGTGCGCGGCGAACTGCGCGTCTTCGCCGGCCGCGGCGTCCGGCTCGCCATCGCCCTCACCGCCGTCGGCAACATGGGCGTGGTGACGGTCTTCTCCTACATCGCGCCGCTGCTCACCGAGGTCAGCGGGTTCGGCGAGGGCGCCGTCCCCGTGCTGCTGCTGGTGTACGGCGCGGGCGCGGTCGCCGGCAACCTCCTCGGCGGACGGCTCGCCGACCGGGCGCTGATGCCGTCGCTGGCCGGCCTGCTCGCCGCGCTCGCGGCCGTCCTCGTGCTGTTCTGGGCCGCGGGCGGGGTGCGGGTCCTGGCCGTCCCGCTGGTCTTCGTCCTCGGGCTGCTCGCCTTCGCGATCATCCCGGGCATGCAGACCCGCGTGCTGACCGCCGCGGGCGCCGCGCCCACGCTGGCCGTCGCGGTCAACGCGTCGGGCTTCCAGGTCGCCGCCGCATTCGCGGGCTGGCTCGGCGGCGCGGTCATCGACGACGGCCCGGGCCCGCGCTCGCTGTACCTGGTCGGCGCGGCCCTGACCGTCGCGGGCCTGGGCATCGCCCTCTCCATCCTGCGCGGGGACCGCCGCGCGGCCGCCGAATCGGAACACCGCCTGGAACGCGTCGCCCCCTGACGTTCACGGGCCCGCCGCCGTGCGCGGCGGGCTCAGGCGACGGCGTTGAGGCGGGTCCACCAGCGGTCGGCCGGCTCGTACCAGCTCAGCCAGTTGTCGATGAACAGCCGGGTCGCCTCCTCGCCCGGCCAGTCGTCCGGCAGGAACACCACCGGGAGGCGCGGGTCGCGGTCGAACACCAGCCGCCACGCGTGCACCATCCGGAGGCGGGCGACGAACGCCTCCTCGTCGGTGCCGGGCTCCACGCCCGCGAAGCGGTCGATGAAGCCGGTGAACAGCGGGCGGATCGCGGCGAGGTCCCAGGCCTGCTCGATCAGGCTCCGCTCCTCCTCGGCGGACCGGATCCGGCTGGTCAGGAACGTCGCGTGGCCGAGCAGCCCGAGGTCGCCGAGCAGCTCGCGGACGGCGTCGACCCCGCCCGGGTCGGCGGCGATCCACACCCCGCGCCCGAGCGCCCCGAAGCCCTCGAACTCCAGGCGCTCGGCGAGCCAGCCGTGCTGCGGGGCCTGCTCGACCGGACGCAGCAGCAGCATCTGCCACTCCCCGTCCCACGGGGTCTTCTCGACGGCGCGGACGAGCCGCTCGGTCCAGCGGCGCAGCAGCCGGACCATGCGGGGCGTCAGGCGCAGCCGGGTGCGGCGGCCGACCGGCTCGGCGGCGAGCCAGCCCTCGTGGACGAGCCGGGTGACGGCCCGCCGCGTCGCGCCCTCGGCGACGCCGAGCGAGCCGAGGGCGGACACGACCGCGCGCAGCGGCACGGTGTCCGCGCCGGCCCACCGGACGTACTCGCCGAGCAGGGTGAACACCAGCGCGCGGGCGCTCGGCCCGCCGTCCGGACGGCGCCGCAGGGCGGGTTCGGCGACTGCCATCGGGCTCCAGACTTCTCCGCTTCGGGCGTATTGACCCTACCGTCGGCCACGTATAGGACGTAAATACACGATCTCGTTGAGATGTGTCCTATAACTCGGAGGAGCCCGCGTGTCCCCAGCGCAAGGAGCGCCGCCGCAGGCGCACGGCCCCACCCGTTTCGGCGCGTTCATCGCCCCCTACCACCGGCTCGGCGGCAACCCCGCCCTCCAGCTCAGGCGCGACCTGTCGCTCGTCGAGCACCTCGACGGCCTCGGCTTCGAGGAGGCGTGGATCGGCGAGCACCACTCCGCGGGGATGGAGATCATCGCCTCGCCCGAGGTGTTCATCGCCGCCGCCGCCGAGCGGACCCGCCGCATCCGGCTCGGTACCGGGGTCAGCTCGCTGCCCTACCACCAGCCGCTGATGCTGGCCGACCGGATCGCGCTGCTCGACCACCTCACGATGGGCCGCGTCATGCTCGGCACCGGCCCCGGGCAGCTCCCGTCCGACGCGTTCATGATGGGCATCGACCCGATGCGGCAGCGCGACATGATGGCCGAGTCGATGGCCGCGCTCGTCCCGCTGCTGCGCGGCGAGGTCGTCACCGCGAAGACCGGCTGGTTCACGCTGGACGAGGCCCGCGTCCAGCTCGCGCCGTTCACGCCCGGCGGCGTCGAGATCGCGGTCGCCTCGACCATCTCGCCGAGCGGCGCCGTCCTCGGCGGGCGGCACGGGCTGTCGCTGCTGTCGCTCGCGGCGTCCGACCCATCCGGTTACGAGGCGCTCATGCCGAACTGGAAGGTGTACGAGAGGACGTCCGCCGAGCACGGGCACGTCCCGGACCGGTCCCGGTGGCGGCTCGTCGCGCCGATGCACATCGCCGAGACCCGCGAGCGGGCCCGCGCCGAGGCCGCGTGGGGCGTGCTCGACCTCGTCCACTACATCGAGCAGCTCAGCGGCATGACGATGCCGTGGGGCAAGACCGCCGAGAGCGCCGTCGAGCAGTGGACGGCCGAGGGCTTCCCGACGTTCGGGCGCGCCGTCATCGGCACCCCGGACGACGCGATCGAGGCCATCGAGGCGCTCGCGGCCAAGACGGGCGGGTTCGGCACGTTCCTGCTGCTCGGCCACAACTGCGCGGACCCGGCCGCGACCCGCCGCTGCTACGAGCTGTTCGCCGAGCACGTCGTCCCGCACTTCCGCGGGCTCAACGCGGGACGCACGGCCAGCCTGTCCTGGGCCAACGCCAACAACGAGCGGTTCATCGGCGCGCTCAAGCAGAGCGTGACGGCCGCGTTCGAGAAGCACGGCCAGGTCCTCGCGGACGCGACCTCCGAGGAGAAGTGACGATGCGTGCGACGGTCATGCGCGGCGGAAGGCTCGTCACCGACGACGTCCCCGAGCCCACGCCGGGCCCCGGCCAAGTGCTGGTCGAGACGGTGGCCTGCGGGATCTGCGGGTCCGACCTGTCGGCCCTCGCCCACACCGGCGACTTCCTCCAGGCGTCGCGGGACAGCGGCGTCGACATGTTCCTGTTCGACCCGTCGCGGGACGTGGTGCTCGGCCACGAGTTCAGCGTCCGCGTCCTCGCCGCCGGTCCGGACACGCCCGGCGTCGTCGAGGGGCAGTACGCGGTCGCGCTGCCGTGGGCGATCGACGCGGCGGGCGTCGTCCGCGGCATCGGCTACAGCAACGACTTCCCCGGCGGCTACGGCGAGCGCATGGTGCTGCAGGCCATGGCGCTGGAACCCGTCCCCGACCATGTGCCCCCGGCGGTCGCGGCGCTGACCGAGCCGCTCGCCGTCGGCTTCGGCAACGTCGCGCGCACCGGCATCGGCCCGGACGGCACCGCCGTCGTCGTCGGCGCCGGGCCGATCGGGCTCGGCGTCGTCGCCGGCCTGGCCGAGCGGGGCGTCGCGCCGATCGTCGCGTCCGACCCGTCGCGGCTGCGGCGGGAGACGGCGCTGCGGCTCGGCGCGCACCGGGCCCTCGACCCCGCCGAGGAGGACCCGATCGAGGTGTGGCGGTCGCTCGCGTCCGCCGGCCAGGAACTGACCGTGTTCAACTGCGTCTCCGCGACGGGCCTGCTCAACCGGCTGATGCACGCGGTGCCGCCGCGCACCCGGATCATGCAGATCGGCGCCGTGATGTCCGACGACGTCATCCGCCCGGTCGTCGGCGTCTACAAGGACCTCGTGATCGAGATGTGCATGGTCTACCCGCACGAGGAGTACGCCGCGACGCTGCGCCGGATCGCGGACGGGACGGTCGACGCCGCGTCCCTCATCACCGGCGAGGTCGGCCTGGCGGGCGTGCCCGCCGCGGTCGACGCGCTCCGCCGCCCCGACGACCACATCAAGATCCTCGTCCGTCCCGGCCTGGACGGCACCGCGATCCGCACCCCCGCCTGAGGAGCGTCCCTTGAGCACACCGGAGAAGCCGCCGCTCTCGCGCCGCGGCGTCCTCACCGCCGCCGGCGCGGGCGCGACGCTGCTGGCCCTCGACACCGCACCCGCCCGCGCGGCCGCGCCGTCCCCGCTGCTGCTGCGCACCCCCGACCGGACCGGCGCGCCGAGCGTCTCCGGGCTGCACCTGCAGTTCGGGTCGGACGCGTCGTCCGAGATGACCGTCTCGTGGCAGACCCCGATGCCGGTCCGCAACCCGCGCGTCATGGTCGGCACCCTCACCGGCGGGCTCGGCCGGACGTACGGCGCCGACACCCGCGCCTACCGCGACCCGGTCACCCGCGAGGAGGTCCGGTCGCACCACGCCCGCATCCGCGGGCTCCGGCCCGACACCGAATACCTCTACCTGGCCGTCCACGACGGTGCCACGCCCGAGGCCGGCACGTTCCTGACGGCCCCGCGCGGCCGCCGCCCGCTCACCTTCACGAGCTTCGGCGACCAGGCCACCCCGCAGGTCAACAAGCCGATGCCCACCGAGCAGATCACCCTGTGGACGCAGGACAACTACGGCTCGCCGTTCGCCGGGGACACCACCACCGCCGTCGAACGCGTCGCGCCGCTGTTCCACCTGATGAACGGCGACCTGTGCTACGCCCAGCTGTCGGGGAACCCGACCCGCGTGTGGCGCGACTGGTTCATCAACACCAGCCGGTCCGCGCGGAACCGGCCGTGGATGCCGGCGGCGGGCAACCACGAGAACGAGAAGGGCAACGGCCCGATCGGGTTCGGCGCATTCCAGACCTACTTCGACGTGCCGGGCAACGGCGGCGACGACGAGTTCCAGGGCCTCTGGTACGCGTTCACGGCCGGTTCCGTGCGGGTGGTCGTCCTGCAGAACGACGACGTGGCGCTGCAGGACGGCGGCGCGACCTACATCAGCGGCTACTCCGCCGGGGCGCAGCGGCGCTGGCTGGAGTCCGAGCTGCGCCGCACCCGCGCGGACCGCGGCATCGACTGGATCGTGGTGTGCATGCACCAGGTCGTCGTGTCCACGGCCGACTCGAATGGCGCCGACCTGGGCGTCCGCAGGGAGTGGCTGCCGCTGTTCGACCGGTACGGCGTCGACCTGGTCGTCTGCGGCCACGAACACCACTACGAGCGCTCGCATCCGATCCGCGGCCACCAAGGGAACGCGACGATGACGCCGATCCCCGTCTCCACCGACCTGCGCCGCGCCGACACGAGCAAGGGCACCGTCCACCTGGTCATCGGCGGCGGCGGGATGGGCTTCACCTCCAACCAGCTCCTCTACGACACCCCAAAGGCGAAGGTGATCGTGGAACGCGGCACCGAACGCGACCCGAAACTCCTCAACCACTACAAACCGGTCTACGTCGAGGAGCCGGCGCCCTGGTCGGCGTTCCGCGACAAGGTCAACCCGTACGGGTTCTGCGCGTTCGACGTCGACCCGGGACGGCCCGGCGGGACGACCACGATGAACGTCACCTACTACGCCGTCAGCGGGCCGGGCGGCGCCACGAAACCCGTCGACAGTTTCGTCCTGGAACGTCCGCGTAACGACCATCACCGCTGACGCCTCGCCTAGTGTGTCGGTGCCGTCTGATCGCGGCGGGCGCGCGGCACCGGCGAGCGCGTCCGCCGCGGATCGGGCCCGGAGAGCAACGCATCTGACCGGGGGAACGCGTGGGGCTGAGGAGCTTCCTGCTCGACGTGGCTCCGCTGCGGGAGTCGCGTGCCTTCCGGCGGCTCTGGGCCGGGCAGACGCTCTCCGGGTTCGGCGGGCAGATGACGCTCGTCGCCGTGATGTTCCAGATCTGGCAGGCGACGGGCAGCACCGCCTGGACCGGCGCGGTCGGCATGGCGCAGGCGGTGCCGCTCGTCGCGCTCGGGCTCTTCGCGGGAGCGCTCGTCGACCGGGTCGACCGCCGGAGGGTCTACCTGCTCACGACCAGCGGGCAGACCGCGTGCTCGCTCGTCCTCGCACTTCAGGGCCTCCTCGGGCACCTGCCGCCCGCCGGCGTCCTCGGGGTGGTCGCGGCGCAGTCCTGTTTCGCCGCCGGCGGCGGGCCCGCCTCGCGCACCTTCGTCCCGCGCCTGCTGCCCAAGCACCAGGTGGCCGCCGGGCTGGCGCTGCGGCGGATCGCCTTCCAGGGCGCCATGCTGGCCGGACCCGCGCTCGGCGGCCTGATCGTCGGCGGCTTCGGCGTCGGCGGCTGCTACCTGGCCGACGCGGTCACCTTCGCCGCCGCGCTGTACGGCGCGTTCGGCCTGCCGCCGATGCGGCCGGGCGACGAGCCCGCACGTCCCGGCGTGCGCGGCGTGCTCGACGGGCTGGCGTTCCTCGCCCGGACACCGGTGATCCGCGGGGCCCTGCTCACCGACCTCGCCGTCACCGTGCTGTCCATGCCGGTCAGCCTGTTCCCGCTGATCAACGCGGAACGGTTCGGCGACGACCCGCGCACGCTCGGGCTCTTCCTCACCGCGATGGCCGCCGGCGGCGTCGGCGCGTCGCTGTTCTCCGGCACGTTCACCCGGCTCCCGCAGCCGGGCCTGGTCATGCTCGCCGGCTCGGCTGCATGGGGCGCGGCGCTCGCCCTGTTCGGCCTGGCGCCCGGCGCGTGGACGGGCCTGGCCTGCCTGGTCCTGGCGGGCGCCGCCGACACCGTCTCCGTGGTGTCGCGGGGCACCGTCGTCCAGACGCACACGCCCGGGGAGCTCCTCGGCCGGGTCGGCGCCGCCGAGCAGATCGTCGGCCAGGCCGGGCCCGACATCGGCAACCTGCGCGCCGGGCTCGTCGCGGACGCCACGTCCGGCACCGCGGCGGCCGTCAGCGGCGGCCTCCTCTGCCTCGCCGCCGTCGCGGCGGTGGCGGTGGCCACGCCGCCGCTCCGCCGCCTCACCACGTCGCCGGTGCGGTGACGGCCGACGCCGTTACGGCGCCACCCTCCTGCGGAGCAGGCAGAACTCGTTGCCCTCCGGGTCGGCGAGGACGTGCCAGGTCTCCTCGCCCGTCTGCCCGATGTCGGCCGTCCGGGCACCGAGATCGAGCAGCCGCTGGAGCTCCTCGTCCTGGTCGCGGTCGGTCGCGTTCACGTCGAGATGCAGCGGCAGCTTGCCGCGCCTCGGTTCGTCGCTGCGGCTGAGCACCAGCCTGAGCCCGCCTTCGCCCAGCTCGGTCCCGGCGGGCCCGATCTCCAGGTCGCCGTTCTCCTCCCGCTCCAGGACCACGTAGCCGAGCACGCGGCACCAGAAGTCGGCGAGCGTCTCGGGATCCCGGCAGTCGAGGACGAGTTCGGTGATGCGGCAGGCCATCGCGCCACAGTACCCGTTAGTCGATCTTGTGGCGCGGGCGGGGCCGCCGTCACCGGCGGCCCCTCCGCGCCCGGCTACTTCTTGCGGCCCCGCCGGCCCTTCGGGGCGTCCTTCTTCGGCTCGGGCTTCCGCGGCGCGGCGGGCTTCTTGCCGCCGCCCTGGTTCTTGACGGCCTCGATGGCGGCCTTCGCGGCGGCCGGGTCGAGGTACTCGCCACCCCGCTTCAGCGGCGCGAAGTCGTCGTCCAGCTCGTAGACGAGCGGGATGCCGGTCGGGATGTTCAGGCCGACGATCTGCTCGTCGGAGATGTCGTCGAGGTGCTTCACCAGGGCGCGCAGCGAGTTGCCGTGCGCGGCGACCAGGACGGTCTTGCCGGCCGCGAGGTCCGGGACGATCGAGTCGTACCAGTACGGCAGCAGCCGGTCCACGACGTCGGCGAGGCACTCCGACCGCGGGATCAGCTCGGACGGCAGCTCCGCGTAGCGCAGGTCGTTCACCTGGGACAGCGGGTCGTCGTCCTTGATGGGCGGCGGCGGGGTGTCGTAGGACCGGCGCCAGGTCATGAACTGCTCTTCGCCGAACTCCTCGCGCGTCTGCGCCTTGTTCTTGCCCTGGAGGGCGCCGTAGTGGCGCTCGTTGAGCCGCCACGACCGCTTGACGGGGATCCACAGCAGGTCCGCGACGTCCAGCGCGATGTTGGCGGTGCGGATGGCCCGCTTCAGCAGCGAGGTGTGCACCACGTCGGGGGTGATGTCGGCGTCGAGCAGCAGGTCGCCGCCGCGGGTCGCCTCGCTCTCGCCCTTCGTGGACAGGTCGACGTCCACCCAGCCGGTGAACAGGTCTTCCGCGTTCCAGACGCTTTCGCCATGCCGGAGCAATACCAGGGTCGCCATGGTGCAGAGCCTATCGGGACGCCCGGATCTACTCGCGATTGGCCGGGTCCGCGAAGGACGCGAAGGCCTGCAGGTTCGCGAGGCTCTCGCCGCGCTTGACGCGCCAGTCCCACTCGCGCTGGATGGACGACTTGAACCCGCGTTCGAGGGCCTTGTCGAAGTTCTCGTCGGAGTAGGTGAGGACGCAGCCGAGCAGCCGGTCGATCTCCTCGGCGCTGACGGACTCCAGCGGCACCTTGCCGACGAGGTGGACGTCGCCGACGTCGTCGAGGGCGAACGCGACCCCGTACATGCGGCCGTTCTTCTCCAGCAGGAACCGGTAGAACTCGGCGTGGTTCTCGTCGGGGCGGCGGCAGAAGAACGCCTCGACGTGCAGGCTGTGGTCCCCGACGATCAGCCAGGTCATGGTGGCGAGCTTGTGCTGGCCGGGCAGCTTGACGAAGAACGCGTTCTCGCGCGGCTCGTCGAACTCCAGCTCGGCGGCCTCCAGCGCGCCCCGGATCGTCTCGACGGTGCTCACGCTGTCACCTCCGCGGTGAGCTGCGGCGAGAGGGTGGGCGGTGCGAGGCGGACGGCCGGTAGCGACATGGCACCGGTATACACGTCCAGGAGGCGGTCGACCGTGGCGTCCCAGCCGAAGTCCTGGGCGTGGCGGACGGCGCCGCGCGCGAGGCGGTTGTGCCGGCCGGGCTCGGCGTGCAGGCGGCGCAGGACGGCGGCGTAGTCGGCCGGGTCGTGCCCGGAGACCAGCACGCCGGACTCGCCGTCGGCGACCGCGGTGCGGAGCCCGCCGACGCGGGACGCGACGACCGGCGTCCCGCAGGCCTGCGACTCGACGGCGACGAGCCCGAACGACTCGCTGTGCGACGGGACGACGGTGACGTCCGCGGCGCGGTACCAGTCGGCGAGGTCGCCCTGCGGCGCGGGCGGCTCGAACCGGACGACGTCGGCGATGCCGAGTTCGGCGGCGAGGGTCTGCAGGCCTTCGGGGCGGCACCGGCCGGAGCCGCTGGGTCCGCCGACGACGGCGACGACGAGCTTGGCGCGCAGCGACGGGTCGTCGGCGAGCATGCGGGCGGCGGCGCGCAGCAGCACGTCGGGGGCCTTGAGCGGCTGGATGCGGCCGACGAACAGCAGGACGTAGGCCTCGCGGGGCAGGCCGAGGCGGCGGCGGGCGGGGCCGGTGCGGTGCGGGAGGAGCCCGGTGCTGCGGGCGAGGATCGGGGACTCGGGGCGGAACAGCGACAGGTCGACGCCGGGGCTGACGACGGCGACGCGGCGGGGGTCGGCGCCGTAGAGGCCGATCAGCTCGTCGGCCTCCTCGCGGGTGTTGGCGACGAGCTGGTCGGAGGACGCGACGACCTGCTCCTCGCCGAGGACGCGCTCGTCCGGTTCGGGCTTGTCGCCGTCGGCGAGCGCGGCGTTCTTGACCTTGGCCATGGTGTGCATCGAGTGGACGAGCGGGACGCCCCAGCGCTGCTTCGCCGCCCATCCGGCCTGCCCGGAAAGCCAGTAGTGGGTGTGCAGGAGGTCGTAGTGGCCGGGGTCGTAGGACGCCTCGGCGCGCAGCACGCCGGAGGTGAAGCCGCACAGCTGGCGGGGCAGCTCGCCCTTGTCGAGCTCCTCGAACGGGCCGGCGACGACGTGCCGGACGAGGACGCCGGGGGCGAGTTCGGCGACCGGGGGCAGGGCCCGGCAGGTCGCGCGGGTGAAGATGTCCACCTCGACGCCGCGGGCGGCGAGCCGCTTGGCCACCTCGACGATGTAGACGTTCATGCCGCCCGCGTCGCCGGTACCGGGTTGGTCGAGGGGGGAAGTATGAACACTGACCGTCGCAACTCGGTTGATACGACGCGACACCGGACACCACCTCCGGTAGTGCAACCTATCGAGCGCGTTACCTGTTCCCTCAGGAAGGGGGACAATCGTCACTTCTCGCCACAGTGATCGACCTCACCGGCAGGGCCGCCCCCGTCACCTGGGAGGCTGTGCGCATGCGTAAGACCGCGGTAGTGACCGGAGCAAGCAGCGGAATCGGGGCCGCCACGGCCAGGCGGCTGGCGGCGGAGGGCTTCAACGTCGTGCTGGCGGCGCGGCGCCGCGAGCGCCTCGACGGGCTCGCCAAGGAGATCTCCGAGGAGGTCCCCGGCGCGGCCAGGATCGTGCCGTTCACGCTGGACGTGACCTCGCAGGAGTCGGTGGACGCGCTCGCGGCGGCGGTCGGGACCTGCCACGTGCTCGTCAACAACGCCGGCGGCGCGCTCGGCCTCGACACCGTGGAGACCGCCGACCTCGACGACTACCGGGCCATGTACGAGACGAACGTGCTCGGGCTCGTCCGGGTGACGAAGGCGCTGCTCCCGAAGCTGATCGAGAGCGGTGCGGGCCACGTGGTGAACATCACCTCGCTCGCGGCGCACGTCCCGTACGAGGGCGGCGGCGGGTACAACGCGGCCAAGCACGCCGCGTACGCGGTGAACGAGGTGATGCGGCTGGAGCTGGTGGCGAAGCCGGTCCGGGTGACCGAGGTCGCGCCGGGGCTGGTGAAGACGGAGGAGTTCTCCCTCGTCCGGTTCCACGGCGACGAGGAGCGCGCGGCGAAGCCGTACGAGGGCGTCCCGGAGCCGCTGGTGGCGGAGGACGTGGCGGACTGCGTCGCGTGGGCGGTGACGCGCCCGCCGCACGTCAACATCGACCGGATCGACGTCCAGCCCCGCGTCCAGGCGGCTCCGCACAGGCTCCACCGCGAGCCCTGACCTCGCGCGTCGCCCTCATGGCGGCGCCCTCAATGCGACGCGCCGCAACTCAACGAGGGGCGACGGCGGTCCAGGGAAGGGTCAGTTCGCCTTGGCGCCAGCGTTGGCGGGGGCCGTAGGGCGGGGTCGTCAGGACGGGGTACGTGAGGGCGAGGAGGCGGACCGCTTCGATCCAGCGGGCGCGCGGGCCGAACGCCGAGTGCGGCGCGGCCGTCGCCCAGCAGCGGTCGAACGCCGCGAGCAGGTCGTGTACGCGCTCGCCCGGCACGTTCCGGTGGATCAGCGTCTTCGGCAGGCGTTCGGCCAGGTCGGACGGGCGGCCGAGGGTCGGCAGGTGAGCGGCGAAGGTGATCGTCCGGGGGCCGTCCGGGGCGAGGGCGACCCAGACGGCGCGGCGCCCGATCTCGTCGCAGGTGCCCTCGACGAGGACGCCCCCGGGCGCGAGCCGCGAGCGCAGCCGGTCCCAGGCGCGGAGGGCGGCGGCCTCGTCGTACTGGCGGAGGACGTTGAACGCGCGGATCAGGACGGGCCGGCGCGGCACGGGCACCTCGAAGCCGCCGCGCCGGAACGAGAGCCCGTCGTGCGGCCCGGTCCGGCCGAGGAACGCGTGGCCCGCGGCGACGCGGCCGGGCTCGATCTCGATGCCGACGACCTCCAGCCGGGGCGCGACGGCGCGCAGGCGGGTGTAGAGCTCGTAGGTGGTGACGGGGGACGCGCCGTAGCCGAGGTCGACGGCGAGGGGCCGGTCGCCCGCGCGCAGCGCGGCGGCCTGCGTGGCGGCGATCCAGCGGTCGATCCGGCGCAGGCGGTTGGGGTTCGTGGTGCCGCGGGTCACCTCCCCCACGGGCTTTTGCGATCCGACCACCTGCAGATTGTCGGTCTTTGACGGGACATGCCGGTAATCGAACCCGATTCGGTCACGACGGTAAGTAGTCGTTTACGCTGGCGTCCGACGCGCGTCCCCGAGCCCCCCGAGTCCGCGAGTCCCGACCCGCACCCGACCGCACCCGTCACCCGGAGGAGAGCCGCATGCCCCAGCTCGACCTGGCGACCCTGCACGAGGCCGTCGCCGCCGCCGTTCCCGACCGCGAGGCGATGGTCTGGCGCGACCGGCGGCTGAGCTGGACCGAGGCCGCCGGGCGGACCCGGCGGCTCGCGCACGTCCTGCACGAGCACGGGCTCGGCGTGCGCGACCGGCGGCCGGCCGGGCCGTGGGAGTCGCCGCACGACCACCTCGCGCTCTACCTGCACAACGGCCCGGAGTACGTCGAGGGCCTGGTCGGCGCGCACAAGGCCCGCGTCGCCCCGTTCAACGTCAACTACCGGTACGTGGACGACGAGCTGGCGCAGCTGTTCGCCGACGCGCGCCCGGCCGCGATCATGTTCCACGCGCGGTTCGCCGAGGCGATCGAGCGGGTCGTCAAGCGCCTCGACGTCCCGCCGCTGCTGCTCCAGGTGGCCGACGAGTCCGGCGCCGGCCTGCTGCCCGGCGCCCTCGACTACGAGGCGGCGCTCGCGGCGGCGTCCGCCGATCCCCTCCCCGGGGTCCGGCCCGAGGCCGGCGACCTGCACATCCTCTACACCGGCGGGACGACCGGGCTGCCCAAGGGCGTGCTGTGGCGGATCGGCGACCTGATGATCGGCCCGCTCGGCCTGCGCCGCCGCGACGGCTCCCCGCTCGACGACCTGGACGAGGCGGTCGCACGGGCGCTGCGCGCCGAACAGCGGGTGCTCGTCGGCCCGCCGCTGATGCACGGCGCCGGCACCTGGTCCGCGCTCGGCGCGTGGTGCGCCGGCGGGTGCGTGATCTTCCCGGACCGGGTGGACGGCCTGGACGCCGAGGACCTGATGGCGACCGCCGAGCGGGAGCGGGCGACCCGGATGCCGCTGGTCGGCGACGCGTTCGCGCGGCCGGTCGCGGACGCGCTGGAGCGCCGCCCGCACGACCTCGGGTCGCTGCGCTCGCTGGTCAACTCGGCGGCGGCGATCAGCCCGGAGGTGAAGCGGCGGCTGCTGGAGCTGATCCCGGGCGCGCGGATCGTCGACGTGCTCGGCTCGTCGGAGAGCGGGTTCTCGGTGACGCGCGCCGGCGCGGACGCCCGCACGTTCGCGATGGCGCCGGGCGGCGCGGTGCTGAGCGCCGACCGGACCCGGAAGCTGGAGCCGGGCGAGGACGAGCTGGGCTGGCTGGCCAAGGGCGGCGACGCGGTCCCGCTCGGCTACCTCGGCGACCCCGACAAGACCGCCGCGACGTTCCTGACGATCGGCGACGACCGCCTCGTCGTCCCGGGCGACCGGGCCCGCCACCTCGCCGACGGCACCGTCGAGGTGCACGGGCGCGACGCGACGACGATCAACACCGGCGGCGAGAAGGTGTTCGCGGAGGAGGTCGAGGGCGTGCTGCGCGGGCTGCCCGGCGTCGAGGACGCGCTGGTCGTGGGCCGGCCGAGCGAGCGCTGGGGCACCGAGATCGTCGCGGTGCTGCGTCCGGCGGCGGCTCCGGAGGACGGCGCGCTGCGCGCGGGCTGCGCCGATCACCTGGCCCGCTACAAGATCCCGAAGGCGTTCGTGCGGACCGACGCGTCGCTGCGGCTGCCGAACGGCAAGGCCGACTACGCGGCCGCCCGCGCGCTCCTGGACTGAACCGGGTTCGGTTCGGGGCCGCCGGGGGCTGTACGGGACGGTGCCCGGCACGGAATCCTGGGCGGATGCCGGACCTGCACAGCCTGCTCGCCGACCTCGCCGCCGAAGGCGACTCCCTCGACGCCCTGGTGGCGCCGCTGCCCGCCGCCCGCTGGGCGGACCCGACGCCCGCCGAGGGCTGGACGATCGCGCACCAGATCGCCCACCTGGCCTGGACGGACGGGCAGGCGGTCGACGCGGCCACCGACGCCGACGCGTTCGCCCACCACCTCGAACAGGCCGTCGCGGACCCCGCCGGCTATGTCGAGCGGGGCGCGCGCGAGGGCGCGGCCGAGGAGCCCGCCCGCCTGCTGGCCCGCTGGCGGGACGCACGGCGCGGCATGGTCGAGGCGCTCGCCGACGTCCCGCCGGGCACGCGGCTGCCGTGGTTCGGGCCGCCGATGAGCGTGGCGTCGATGGCGACGGCGCGGCTGATGGAGACGTGGGCGCACGGCGAGGACGTCGCGGACGCGCTCGGCGTCCGGCGCGAGCCGTCGGCCCGGCTCCGGCACGTGGCGCACATCGGCGTCCGGACCCGCGACTTCGCGTTCCGCAACCGGGGCCTGGAGCCGCCCGCGGAGGAGTTCCGCGTCGAGCTGACCGGCCCGGGCGGCGAGAAGTGGACGTGGGGTCCGGACGGCGCGGCGCAGTCGGTCACCGGGCCCGCGCTCGACTTCTGCCACCTGGTCACGCAGCGGCGCAACCGGGCCGATCTCGCCGTCGTCGCGACGGGCGCGGACGCCGGCCGGTGGCTGGACGTCGCGCAGGCGTTCGCCGGGCCGCCCGGGCCCGGGCGGGCGCCCGCGGCCGGGTGAGAGCTTGATCACGAGCGGTCCCGGCGGGAATTCCGCAGGCTGATCTGGAGATATCCCCGGTATGACGGTACTCATTGCCTTCGACGGTTCCGACGACTCGCAGACCGCGATCGAATACGCCGCGAAGCACCTCCAGCCGGAACCGATCGTGATCCTCAGCGTGTGGGAACCGCTGCTGACCCAGATCACCTGGGCGCCGCTCGCCGCCGGCGTCCCGCTCGCCGCCGAGCAGGGCGACGACGGCAAGTTCGAGGAGGAGAAGCAGGCCGAGGCGCTCGCCCGCAAGGGCGCCGAGCTCGCCGAGGCCGCCGGCGCGACCCAGGTGACCCCGCGCGCCGAGCGCGGCGGCGGGCCGGTGTGGGCCGCGATCGTCGACGTGGCGGAGGAACTGGACGCCTCGCTGGTCGTGACGGGTTCGCGGGGCCTCGCGGGCGCCCGGTCGATGATCCTCGGCAGCGTGTCGACGCGTGTCCTGCACCACGCGGGCCGCCCCGTCCTGGTCGTGCCGCCGCCGAAGAAGGACGACTGACAGCGGCCGAGGCGCGCCGGGTTAGGGTTCGCCGACGGCGCGCTCGAACGCCGCGTACGCGTCCTCGGTGAACAGCACGAACCGCACGTCTTGCACCTTGGTCTGCGCCGCCCGCACCGTACCGACCGCGATCCGGGCGGCGTCGTCCATCGGCCAGCCGTAGATGCCCGCCGACACGGCCGGGAACGCGATCGACGCGACGCCCAGCTCGTCGGCGACCCGCAGCGACTCGCGGTAGCAGGAGGCCAGCAGGCCGGAGCGGTCCTCGGACTTCGCGTAGACCGGCCCGACGGTGTGGATCACCCAGCGGGCGGGCAGCCGCCCCGCCGTCGTCGCGACCGCCTGCCCGGTCGGCAGCCCCCCGCCGTAGTGCGAGGCGCGCAGCTTGCGGCACTCGTCCAGGATCTCCGGGCCGCCCTTGCGGTGGATCGCCCCGTCGACCCCGCCGCCGCCGAGCAGGGACGAGTTCGCCGCGTTCACCACGGCGTCGACGTCCTGTTCGGTGATGTCACCGCGGACGAGAGTGATGTTCATGCACAGAATTGTCCCCCGCGGCGGGCACGAAACGCACACGGACGGTCTCCGGCGGTACCCTCATGTCGGACGAGCTTCCACGGGGCGGTGCGGCTCGTCCGCCCGTCGTCCGGCGGCCACGGGGGGCGGCCCGCGCCGGGGCCGCGCGTGACCTGGATCAGGACTCTGCCTATCCTGCCGTCAGACGACCACAAAGGCGTGACAGTCGTGGAGGTTACCCCCTTGAAGATCTTCCTCGCCGGAGCGACCGGAGTCATCGGCCGCCGGCTGATCCCGCTGCTCGTCCAGGCGGGCCACGAGGTCGCAGGGACGACACGCCGCGAGGAGCGCACCGGCTCCGTCACCGAGCTCGGCGCCGCGCCGGTCGTCGTGGACGTCCTGGACGCCGCCGCGATCCGCGAGGCCGTCGCGGACGCGCGGCCGGACGCGATCGTGCACCAGCTCACCGATCTCAGCGGTGAGGACTTCGAGGCCAACTCGCAGCTGCGCATCCAGGGCACCCGCAACCTGGTCGACGCGGCGAAGGCGGCGGGCGTCGAGACGATGATCGCGCAGAGCATCGCCTGGCTGTACGTGCCGGGCGAGACGCCCGCCACCGAGACCGACGCGCTGGACGCCTCGCTGCCGCCCTACGCGGGCATCGCGGCGCTGGAGAACGCGGTCGCCGAGCTGGAGCGCGGCGTCGTGCTGCGGTACGGGGCGCTGTACGGGCCCGGCACCTGGTACGCGCCGGACGGCGCGATCGCGCAGCGGGTGAAGGCGGGCAGCCTGCGGCTGGCGCCGGCGTGGACGTCGTTCGTGCACGCCGACGACGCGGCCGCGGCCGCGCTGGCGGCGCTGGACTGGCCGGCCGGTCCGGTCAACATCGTCGACGACGAGCCGGCGACGACGGCGGAGTGGCTGCCGGTCTACAGCGCGGCGCTCGGCGCGCCGACGCCGGGCAGCGCCGGCAAGCACGCGGCCACGACGGGCCGTCCGGTGTCGAACGCCAAGGCGCTCGGGCTGGGCTGGAAGCCGCGGACGCCGTCGTGGCGCACCGGTTTCGCCGACATGAAGTGACCTGACGGCGACGGGCCCCGGCGGAGCGTGAACGCCGCCGGGGCCGTCGCCGTGCCTTCTGCCCGGCCTTCGCTCAGCCGAACTGGAACGAGCGCTTCGCCATCCCGAACCAGTAGCCGTCGATGACGGACCGGCGCCCGGACGGGGCGTCGGCGTCGGCGCCGAGCGCGACGAACAGCGGCGCGAAGTGCTCGGTGCGCGGGTGGGCGATGCGCGCGGCGGGCGCCTTGGCACGGAAGTCGAGCAGCGCGTCGACGTCGCCGCCCTCGACGGCGCGGTCCGTCCACTCGTCGAACTCGGCGGACCAGGCGGGCGGCGGGGCGTCCGGGGCGGGGCTCATGGCGCGCAGGTTGTGGGTGGTGAAGCCGCTGCCGACGATCAGGACGCCCTGGTCGCGGAGCGGCGCGAGGCTCCGGCCGACCTCGAAGAGCCGCTCGGGGTCGAGGGTCGGCATGGACATCTGGAGCACCGGGACGTCCGCGTCCGGGTACATCTCCACGAGCGGGACGTAGGCGCCGTGGTCGAGGCCGCGCTCCTCGTCCTGGTGTACGCCGGGGATGAGTTTGCGCACGTCGGCGGCCAGTTCCGGGGCCCCGGGCGCGTCATAGCGGACGGTGTAGTAGTGCTCCGGGAAGCCCCAGAAGTCGTACACGAGCGGCACGGGGCGGGTCGCGCCGATCGACAGCGGCGCCTCCTCCCAGTGCGCGGACACCATCAGGATCGCCTCCGGCTTGGGCAGCCCGGCCGACCAGCGGGCGAGCTCGGCGGTCCAGACGGCGTCGTCGGCCAGCGGCGGCGCGCCGTGGCTGAGGTAGAGCACCGGCATCCGGTTCATGACGTCCCCCAACGAGAAAAAAGTTCAGATCTGAACCATATCTCCGAGTTGATTGAACGTTCAAGTCTTGAGGGTTCAAATACTTGCGTAAAATACGGACATGACCGACACCCGGTGGCTCGACGCGGACGAGCAGGAGACCTGGCGCGCGTTCCTGTGGACCTCCCGGCTGCTGACCGAGGCCCTCGACCGCCAGCTCCAGCGCGACTCCGGGATGCCGCACGCCTACTACATGATCCTGGCGATGCTGTCGGAGTCGCCCGGCCGCGCGCTGACCATGACCGAGCTCGCCGCGATCGTCCACTCGTCGCCGAGCCGGCTGTCGCACGCGGTCAACCGGCTGGAGGCGGCCGGCTGGGTGCGCCGGTCCAAGGACGCCGAGGACCGCCGCACGACCATCGCCGAGCTGACCGACGAGGGGTTCGCGGCGCTGGAGGAGGCCGCCCCCGGCCACGTCGCCGAGGTCCGCCGGACCCTGTTCGACCCGCTGACCCGCGAGCAGATGCTGGAGTTCCGCAAGACCCTGCACACCCTGCTGACCTCGCTGGACCCGCACGGCGAGGCGCCCTGCGCGAGCAAGCGCCGCTGACGGCGCGTCGAGTCGCGGCGTGCCGCCCTTGAGAGACCGCCGGCAAGGGCGGCACGCCACCGCTCAACGGGGGTCGGGCGGCTCGAACTCGACGGTGCGGGCCTTCGCGGCCGGGTGGGCGGCGGCCAGCAGGCGCGCGCCCTCCTCGGCGAGCGCCTCCCGCTCGCGCGCCGGGACCGGCGCGAACGGGGAGATCCGCAGCGTCACGCCGCCGCGCACCTTCTCGATCTTCCACATGCCGTGGACGAACCCGTCCACCAGGTACGTCGCCCGGATGATGCCGTTGACGGTGAAGACCCGCCGGCGGTGCTCCTCGCTGATAATCCGCGCCCGGTCGGCGTGCGAGAGCAGCAGGTTGTCGAAGTCCGGGACGAACCGGACGGGCGCCGGCGTGTCCGGTTCGGGGCGCGGCGCGTCCGGCAGGTCGTAGAGCGTGCGGCCCTCCTCGTCCCGGAACGCCCGCAGGCCGGACCGGTGCCGTTCGACGACCTCGCCCAGCCGCGTCAGGCCCGACCACTGCTGGACGTCCTGGACGGTCGCCGGCCCGAACGCGCCGAGGTAGCGCAGCACCATCTCGTCGACGGACGGCTCCGGGACGGGGTGGCCGTCCAGCCAGGCCTCCAGGGTCGTGTGCTTGGCGACGCCGGACGCGCCCCAGATCCCGCGCGGCGGGACCTGCACCAGCGGCAGTGAGAGGCGGACGGCCCAGGCGAGGTCCGCGGCGTCCGCGTCCGGCCGGTGCTCGGCGAGGAGCGCGCGCAGCTCCTTGTCGGAGCGCGGCGCGTCCTCCAGGATCTTCCGCGCGTGGGCGGCGGCGCCGGGGACGCCGGTGAGGGCCGCGCCGCGCGGGCTCCTCAGGTGGTTGTCGAGGATCGGCTGCGTCAGGGGCCGCAGCATCAGCGCGTCGCGCGCGCTGACCAGGTGCAGCGTGCCGCGCATCAGCACCATCCGCAGGACGCGGCGGTCGTTCATGGGCGCGGTGAGGTCGTCGAAGCCGAACCCGTCGAGCCTGCTCCAGAGCCCGATGTGCGGCGGGTTCGGCGCCTGCGACTGCATCCCGACGAGGTGCTCGATCGCCTCGATCGGCGACATCGCGTGCCGCCGCAGCAGCATCTGCCGCGCCAGCAGCGCCCGGTTGAGGGCCCGCCGGTCCACGCTAGTCGTCATACCGGCCACGCAGCTCCTGCCAGGCGGGGGGCGGGCCGGGCAGTTCGGCGGCGTCCGCGAGGTGCAGCGAGTCGAGCATGAGCGCCAGGTAGCGGTGCTGGAGCCGGTTCATCCGCTCGTCGTCGCCGATCCGGATGCCGTGCAGGTACTCCAGCATCACCGAGACGTCGCCGACCTCGATGTCGCGGCGGAGCGCGCCGGCCTCCTTCACCCGGTCCAGCAGCCGCGTGGTGGCGAGGTGGATCTCGCGGCCCTTGGCGCTCATCGCGTCGGTGACGGGGAAGCTGCCCGCGAGCCGCATCGTCAGGGACCCGGCGCCGATGTCCAGGCAGCGGCGCATGAACGCGGCGAACGCCTCCCATGGGTCGCCGTCGTCGGCGAGTGCCGCCTCGACCTCGGCGAGGTAGCGGTCCATGCCGTCGTCGGCGAGCTTCTGGAGCAGGTCCTCCTTGCTCTTGTACCGGCGGTAGAGGGCGCTGATGCCCACTCCCGCGTGCTCGGCGACGGCGGCGATGGGGGCGCCCGGGTCCGCGGTGAACACCGCCCGGGCCGCCTCCCTGATCAGTTCGTCGTTGCGCGCCGCCTGGGCCTTGCGGCCGCTCATGGGCGCCGGCGTGGTGGTCTCCATGCGTCCATACTAGGGGAACGAATGATTCCGTTCTACTGAAGCGGCGCGGCGACCGCGCGCACCGCGTCCACCAGGTCGGACGCCGCCGGCACGCCGTCCGGGTCGACGAGCGCCTGCGCCGCGAGCCCCGCCAGCAGGGCCTGGTAGCAGGCGCCGGCCAGCTCGGCGCGCCGCTCCCCGAGGACCGCCGGGCCCGTCCCGAACAGCTCGGCCAGCCCGAGCCGCGCCTCCCGGTTCGCGTCGGGGAAGGCGGCGCGCAGCTCCGGCGTCCGCTCGATCTGCGCGATCACCTCGAACTGGATCGCCCAGAGCGGGCGCGTCCGCGCGAACGAGGCGAGGATCCGCTCCCAGGTCGCCTCGAACCGCTCCGCGCCGGTCAGGCCGGGGTCGGTCTCGGCGGCCAGGATCGCGGCGATCTCCCCGCCCCACTCCTCGATCGCCTGGCGCAGCGCCGCCCGCAGCAGCTCGTCCTTCGAGCCGAAGTGGTAGCCGATCGCGGCCAGGCTGACGCCCGACTCGGTGGCGATGTCGCGCGCCGTCGTGCGCGTGTAGCCCTTGCTCAGCAGGCAGCGCCTCGCGCCGTCCAGAAGGTCCTCGCGGTTGCCCATGGGACGACCCTAGCCGATGTCTCGCACAAATGTCTTATACGAATGTCTTGCACAGTTGTCTTACACGGATGTACCGTCCAGGGCATGACGAACACGAACACGAACGTCCTGATCTCCGGCGCCGGCATCGCGGGCCTCACCCTCGCCTTCTGGCTGCGCCGCCACGGCTTCGCCCCGACCGTCGTGGAGCGGGCGCCCGCCATCCGCGCGGGCGGCTACAAGGTCGACGTCCGGGGCGCGGCGCTGACCGTCGCCGAGCGCATGGGCCTGCTGGACGAGCTCCGCGCGCGGCGCACCGGCGTCCGGAGCGGGACGGTCGTGAACGCGGCGGGCAAGCGGGTCGCGAGCATGGACGGCGACACCTTCGGCGGCCGGGTCCACGGCGACGCGGAGGTCCTGCGCGGCGACCTGCACCGGCTGCTCTTCGAGCGCACCGACGCCGAGTACCTGTTCGGCGACTCGATCACGGGGCTCACGCAGACCGCCGACGGCGTCGAGGTCGCCTTCGACAGCGGGCTCGTCCGGACGTTCGACCTGGTGATCGGCGCCGACGGGCTGCACTCGGCCACCCGGGCGCTGGCCTTCGGACCCGAGGAGCGGTTCGTCCGCGACCTCGGCCACCGCATCGCGATCTTCGGTGTGCCGAACCACCTCGGCCTGGACCGCGAGGAGGTCACCTACATCGGCCCCGGCCGGACGACCCTCGCCTACAGCGTCGACGGCGACGCGGACGCGAAGGCGATGTTCCTGTTCCGGTCGGAGGAGGCGGACGTCCCGCGCGGGCGGGCCGCGCAGGAGCAGGCGCTGGCCGCCGCGTACGCGGGCGAGGGATGGGAGGTCCCGCGGCTGCTGGACGGGATGGCCGCGGCGCCGGACTTCTACTTCGACGCGGTCGCGCAGGTCCGCATGGACGGCTGGTCGAGCGGGCGGGTCGCGCTGCTCGGCGACGCCGCGTACTGCGCGTCGCCGGCGTCGGGCCAGGGCACGAGCCTGGCGCTGGTCGGCGCGTACGTGCTGGCCGGGGAGCTGGCCGCCGCGGGCGGCGACCACGAGGCCGGGTTCGCCGCGTACGAGCGGGAGATGCGGCCGTTCGCCGAGCGGAACCAGGAGCTCGGGCCGGCGAACCTCAAGCGCATGGTGATGCGGACCGCGGGCGCGGTCCGCATGTCGATGGCGATGCTCGGGCTGATGGGCCGGATGCCGGGCCGGGAGCGGATCATGGCCAAGGTCATCGCCCCGATCCACGCCGCCGCCACCGCCATCGCCCTCAAGGAGTACTAGGCGGCGACCGGGCGCGGGGCGCGGAGCGCGCCGGCCCGGACGGCGATGACGGCGAGCTGGACGGCGATCGAGACGCCGTCGGCCTCCCGCCACATCGGCATGAGCGCGCCGCGCGCCAGGCCCATGGCGGCGCTGAGCGCGAGCGACCCGGCGAGCAGTTCCCAGTGCGCGGTGTCGGCGGGCCGCCGGCCGGCGAAGGTCGCGATCCCGATGGCGGCGAAGATCAGCCGGCGGGCGGCTCGAACAGGCGCAGCCGGTGCGCCAGCGCCGCCGCCTCCGTCCGCGACGCGACCCGCAGCTTCGCCAGGATGTTGGACACGTGGACGCCCGCCGTCCGGGCGGAGATGAACAGTGCCTCCGCGATCTGCCGGTTGCTGCGGCCGTCGGCGACCAGCCGCAGCACCTCGGTCTCGCGGCGGGTCAGGCCGAGCCGCCGCGCCGGATCCGGCGCCGCCGGCTCAGGAGCAGGTTCCGGGACCGGCTCGTCCAGGGAGAGGCGGGCGCGCGCGGCGAGCAACTCGATGTCCCTGAGCAGCAGTTTCGCGCCGAGCCGAGCGGCGATCGACGCGGCCTCACGGCACCGCTCGGCCGCCTCCACGGACGGGACGCCGGGCTCCTCGGCCGCGCGGAACAGAGCCCACGCCAGCCGGTAGGGACGGCCGAGTTCACGCCACGCTCGCACGGCCTCGTCCCAGCCCTGGTCGCCGGCCTCGGCGCGGAACGACGCCCGGTACGCGTGCTGGACGGGACCGATGACCGGCAGCCGTCCGGCCAGGTCGCGCAGCTCCGCGAGCCGCTCGCGGGCGCCGCGCGCCGCGCCGGGGTCGGCGGCCGACCGGGCGAGCCGCTCCCCGCACAGCCGGGCGCCGGTCAGCAGCAGCGGCCACACGAAGCGGGACGTCTCGGACAGGCCGGGGCCGTCGAGGGCGCGGGCGAGGATCCCGTCGGCGGCGGCGAGGTCGTCGCGGGCCATCGCGACCCGGCAGCGCAGGTCGTGCAGCGGGAGCCGGAACGCCTTGCCCCAATAGCGGTCCCCCATGACCGCGTACGCGGCGTCGGCCGCCTCGCCGGCCGCCGCGGCATCGCCCTGCGCGAGCAGGAGGAACCCCAGGTTGACCTGGGCGAGCGCGCGGAACAGCGGCGGCGGGTCGAGCGCGAGGACGCCCCGCAGCAGCGCCGCCGCCTCGTCCCAGCGGCCCAGCTCCCACAGCGGCTCGGCGCCCTTCGCGGCCAGGCCCGCGCCCTGGTCCCGGTCCAGGCCGGCGCGGCGCGCGGTCTCCATCCCGCTCGCGACGACCTCGGCGGCCCGCTCGTCCAGGCCCATGCCGTGCAGCGCGTCCGCCTCCGCCATCGCCGCGATGACCAGCGGGACCGCCGACTCCCCGGCGGCCCTGGCGATCTCCGCGGCCTCGGCGATCCGGGCCAGCCCGGCGTCGAGGTCACCGGCGGCGCCGTCGAGCGAGCCGAGCGTCAGCAGCGCCCACGCCCGCACCCGCGCGTCCCCGGACTCGCGCCCGGCGGCGAGCGCCTCGGCCGCCAGCGCCCGCGACTCGTCCGGGCTCGACATCAGGAACAGCCGGTTGGCCAGCGTCGACAGCGGACGTCCCCGGACCGCCGCCGGCGCCCCGTCCGGCAGCAGCGCCACGGCCGCGCGCAGGTCGTCGAGCGCCGGGTCGCCGAGCCGGTGGCGGAGCATGCTGCGCAGTTCGAGGAGCAGCACGGCACGCCGCGGATCGCGTTCCTGGTCGAGCGCCGCGAGCGCCTCCGATGCCAGGTCGACGCCCCGCGCCGCCTCGCCCGCCGACAGGCACGCCTCCGCCGCGCGGTGCAGGACGTCGATCCGGTCGGCGCCGAGGACGCGTTCAGGCTCGGTGATGCCGTCCCACTGCCGGAGCACGCGTTCGAGGATCCGCAACTGCTCGGGGTGGGCGTGGACGGCGCGCGCGGAGGCGGCGGCGCGCCACAGCGCGTCGAACGCCTGCTCCTTCTCGCCCGCCGCGCACCAGTGCGCGGCCTCTTCCGCTGCGGCGCGCCCGTCCGGGACGAGATCGGGGTCGGCTTGCAGGGCCGCACCTGCCCGCTTGTGCAGACGGGCGCGCGCGCTCGGCAGCACGTCCTCGTACACGGCCTGGCGTAGGAGCGCATGCCGGAACGTGTATCCGCCGCCATCCGCCAAGAGCAGACCGCGATCTACCGCAGGACGTATCGCGTCCTCTAGGGCCAGGTCGTCCAGGCCCGTCACGGACGCCAGGAACCGGTGCGCGAGGCCACCGCCCCATGCCGACGCCACCGACGCGGCGTGCAGCACGCCACGAGACCCGTCCGGCAGCACGCGGAACCCGGCGAGCAGCAGGTCCCGCAGCCGGCGCGGTGTCCCGCCCTGCGCGCCCGCGTCCGCGAGCGCCTCCACGAACAGCGGGTTGCCCTCGCTGCGCCGCGCGATCTCCTCGACGACGCCGCGCTCCGGCCGGTACCCGAGCCGGGCGGCGACCAGCCCGCCCACCTCGTCGCAGGTCAGCGGCGCGGGTTCGAGCAGGCGGACGCGCGGCGACCGCGCCAGCCCGGCCAGCACCGGACGCAGCGGATGCCGCTCGTCCAGGTCCGTCGACCGGTACGTGCCGACCAGCAGCACCCCCGGCCCGGACAGGTTGTGGACGAGGAACGCCAGCAGCTCGCGGCTCGACGGGTCCGCCCAGTGCAGGTCCTCCAGGACGACGGCGAGCGGACGTTCCAGCGCCGCGCCCTCGACCAGCGTCAGGACGTCCTCGTACAGCCGAGCCCGCCCGTACACCGGGTCCGGCTCGTCGGGCGCGACGCCCAGGACCGGCAGCCAGTGCGCGAGCCCGAGCCGCCCGCCGCCCGGCAGCAGTCCGGCGGCGCGCTCGGCGCCGAGGTCGCGGACGAGCGCGCGCATCGCGGCGATGAACGGCGCGTAGGCGAACCCGCCGCCGGCCTCCAGGCAGTCGCCGCGCACCACCCGCGTCCGGGACGGCAGCCGGGCCGCGAACTCCGCGACCAGCCGGCTCTTGCCGATGCCCGCCTCGCCGCCGACCAGCACAGTCACCGGCCCGGCCTCGCACGCGCGCGCGTAGGCGTCCGCGAGCACGGCCAGCTCGGCCGTACGAGCCACGAGAACGGACGCCACCGCACCTCCTGAGCACCCGGTCCGGGAATCTGAAGAACCCGGCCCGACGGACTACGTATTCCTCCCAATGTGGCACGGGCCGCGCGTCACGACCGTAGAGGTCATGGCATCCGAAAAGCACAGCCGGCTGATCCTGCCGGTCATCCTCTCGGCGACGTTCATGGTGTCGTTCGACTACATGGTCGTGAACGTCGCGACGCCGTCGCTCCAGCGCGACCTGCACGCCGGGCCGGTCGCCCTCGAACTCGTCATCGCCGGTTACGCCTTCACCTACGCGAGCGGCATGGTGACCGGCGGGCGCCTCGGCGACCTGTTCGGCCACAAGCGGCTGTTCGTCCTCGGCATGGCCGCCTTCACCGCCGCGTCGCTGCTGTGCGGGCTCGCGCAGTCGCCCGTCCAGCTCGTCGCGGCGCGGCTGCTCCAGGGCCTGACCGGCGCGGCGATGGTCCCGCAGGTCCTCGCGCTGATCACCGCCGCGCTCCCGGCGGCGGACCGGCCGCGCGCGATGGCCTGGTACGGCGTCGTCCTCGGCGGCGGGGGCGTCGCCGGGCAGATCGGCGGCGGCCTGCTCCTCCAGGCGGACCTGTTCGGCCTCGGCTGGCGGACGATCTTCCTGGTGAACGTGCCGGTCGGCGCCGCCGCGCTCGCGCTCGCCGCCCGGTCGCTGCCCGGGACCCGGTCGGACCGGCGGCCCCGCCTCGACCCGGCCGGCGCGGCCGGGATCTCCGCCGCCCTCGCGCTCGCGCTCGTCCCGCTCGCCATGGGCCGCGAGCAGGGCTGGCCCGCGTGGACGTGGATCTCGCTCGCCGCGTCCGTCCCGGTCCTCGCCGCGACGCTGGGGTGGGAGCGGCGGCTCGCCCGGACCGGCGGCGAGCCGCTGCTCGACCTCGCCCTGTTCCGCGCCCGGTCGTTCGACCTCGGGCTGGCGCTGAACGTCGCGTTCCTCGCCTCGTTCGGCAGCATGAACGTCGTGCTGACGATGCTGCTGCAGGGCGGCCTGCACCTGACGCCGCTCGAAGCGGGCCTGGAGTTCGGGCCGATGGCGGTGCTGACCATGGTCGCGTCCCTGTCCGGCCGCCCGCTCGTCGCCCGGTTCGGGCTGAAGGTGCTCGTGTGCGGGACGGTCGTCAGCGCGCTCGGCGTGCTGGCGTTCGCCGTCGAGCTGCACGTCCTCGGCGGCGGCGTCACCGCCCCCTGGCTGCTCGCGCCGCTCGGGCTGCTCGGCCTCGGCGGCGGGCTGACGCTGCCGTCGGTGATCGGCGCGGTGATGTCCGGGATCCGGCCCGCGCAGGCCGGCGCCGCGTCCGGGGTGCTGAGCACCGCGCAGCAGTTCTCCGGCGCGACCGGCGTCGCGGTGCTCGGCGCGATCTTCTTCGCCGCGCTCGGCGCGCACCCCGGCCGGGCCGCGTTCGCGTCCGCCGCCGAGACCGCCATCTGGGCCGACTTCGGCCTGACGGTCGTCACCGTCGTGCTCGCCGTGCTGTTCCTGCGCCCTGCCGCGTCCCCGGCGGCTCCCGCCGCGCCGGTGCGGGAGCCGCTCCTCGACAAGCGCGTCTGACGCGGGCCCGCCCCGCCCGGCCGGGCCCGGGTCAGGCCCGGTCGGCGGCCCGCTCGCGGACCGCGGCGCAGGCGGCGGCGACGAACGCGGCGACCACCGGATGCGGGCGGCTCCCGTCCCCCGCCAGCTCCGGCTGGAAGAGCGTCGCGAAGTAGAACGGGTGCCCGGGCAGCTCGGCGATCCGCACCTGGCCCTCGTCGTCGTGGCCGGTGAAGCGCAGCCCGTTCGCCTCCAGCGTCCCGATGTACGCGGGGTTCGGCCCGAACGTGCAGTTGAAGCGCTCGATGCTGCGCGACGTCCCCATGATCCGCTCGGCGGACGAGCCGGGCGCCACGTTCACCTCGCCCTCGTGTCCCGCGAGCGAGCAGGCCAGCGGCGTGATCACCGCGTCGTCGCCGGCGTCCTCGTTCTCCGCGTGCTTGGCGCGGGTGATGCCGCAGACGTTCCGCGCGTACTCCAGGATCATGTGCTGGAAGCCGCCGCACGTCCCGAGCACCGGGATCCGGCCCTCCCGCGCCGACCGGATCGCGGTGAGGACGCCCGCCTCGCTGCGGTACGGGCTGCCGGGCAGCAGCCAGACGCCGTCGAAGCCGCCGAGGCCGGCGCCGACCTCGTCGGTCGGGATCCAGTACGCCTCCGCGAGGAGGCCGTCGCGCTCGCGGACCGCGTCCAGCAGGCGCGGGATCCGGACGTGCGACTGGACGTTCGGGGACCGCTCCCCGACCAGGGCGATGCGCGCTGTGAAGGTCATACCTCGATCCTGACCCCGTCCCCCGCTTAAGCGCCAACGATGATTTCCGATGCGAACATAAGCGACACTTATCTCGTGGACCCGCACCTGCTCCGGACGTTCGTCACCGTCGTGCGGACGGGCTCGTTCTCCGCCGCCGCGGCCGAACTCGGCTACACGCAGGCCGCCGTGTCGCAGCAGATCGCGTCGCTGGAGAACGACCTCAAGGTCGCACTGCTGCACCGGCGGCCGGTCGGCACCACCGAGGCGGGCGCGCGGCTGCTGGAGCACGCCGGCCCGATCCTGCTGCGGCTCCAGGCGGCGCGCTCGGAGATCGTCCGGATGTCCGGGACGGCGCGGGCCCGGCTGCGCGTCGGCGCGTCACCGCTGGCCTCCGCCTACATCGCGGACCCCCTCGCTCGCGCGCGCGCCGCTCACCCACGCGTCGAGGCCGCGGTGCAGGTGATGGGCCGGGCCGAGATCGATGTGGCGGTCGCGGCGGGCGACCTCGACATCGGGCTGGTCGACGGGATCGCCGCGCCCAACGACCCGCTCCGGCTGGCCGACACCGTCCCGCTGGCGGCCGTCGCCATCGCGGAACGGCCGCTCGCGCTGGTCCTGCCGTCCGCGCATCCGCTGGCTTCGCGTCCGGGCGCGGACCTGAACGACCTGGTCGACGCGCTCTGGCTGGACGTCCCGGACGTCGCCGTCCCGCTCCCCGCACTCCGCCAGGCCACCGGCGCACGCGACGGGTTCACCCCGTCCCTGACCTGCGAGGGCGGCGACCTGCCATTCCTCCTCGCGCTCATCGCCGCAGGCCACGGCCTGGCCGTCCTCCCTGCGGGCCTGGCGCGCGGGGAGGGGCTCGCGGAGGTGCCCGTGCGCGCGCCCCGGGTCGTCCACCGGACGGAACTGCTGCATTCCCGCGCCACCGACCCCGCGACCGCCGCGTTCGTCGATGCGCTGAGCTGAGGAAACGCATACGGCCTTGACCTCCGGCGACGCGCGCCCTCATTATGAACATACGTTCATGAACATGCGTTCACAAGGAGGAGGCTGCGATGGACGTCGTCAACACCGCCCAGGCCGAGGCATGGAACGGCTACGAGGGCGAGCACTGGGCCGACCACCACGACCGGTACGACGCCGTCAACAACGGCTTCGACGCCGCGCTGCTGGAGGCCGCCGCGATCGGTCCCCGCGACCACGTCCTCGACCTCGGCTGCGGCAACGGCTACGTCACCCGGCTCGCCGCGCGGCGGGCCCCGCTCGGCCGGGCGCTCGGCGTCGACCTGTCCGCGCCGATGCTCGCCCGCGCCCGCGCGCTCACCGATCAGGAGGGCGTCCCGAACGCCGCGTTCGAGCAGGGCGACGCGCAGGTCCACCCGTTCCCGGACGCCGCGTTCGACGCCGCGGTCAGCCGGTTCGGGATCATGTTCTTCGCCGACCCGGTCGCCGCGTTCGGCAACGTCCGGCGCGCCCTGCGCGAGGGCGGCCGCCTCGCCTTCCTCGCCATGGCGTCCCCCGCCGGCACCGACCTCGGCACCGTCTTCGCCGCGATCGCCCCGCAGGCCGAGACCGTCACCGGGCACGGCGGGCCGCTGTCGATGTCCGACCCGGACCGCGTCCGCGCGATCCTCGGCGCCGCCGGGTTCCGCGACGTCGCCTGCCGCACCGTGCACGCCGAGCAGGTCTGGGGACGCGACGCCGCCGACGCCGCGGAGTTCCTCGCCGGCTGGGGTCCCGTCCGCCACAACCTCGGCGACGGCCCCGGACTCCGCGCCGCGATCACCGACGCGATGCGCCCGTTCGAGCGCGACGGCGCCGTCCGGCTGCGCAGCACCGCGTGGCTCGTGCATGCCCGGCGATGAGCGGGGCCGCGGTCCCCGGCGGCCGGATCTCTACGAGCCGGATCTATACGATGCGGGGTGATGTCACCTCGAAAGGCGGCCGCGCTGCGCGGCGGCGACCGGACCCTGCGCGAGCACCTGATCGCGACCGCCGAGCGGATGATCGCCGAGCGCGGGACGGCGGGGCTGACCGTCCGGGCCATCGCGCAGGAGGCGGGCGTCGCGGGCGGCGTGCTCTACAACCACTTCGCCGACAAGGAGGAGCTGATCGCCCTCGCCCTGCGCGCCCGCGCCACGGCGATCGAGAGCGGCCTCGATCCCCTGCCCGCGCCCGGTACGGGCACGGTCGAGGGCAACCTGCGCGCGTACGTCGCCCACGGGCTGGCCCTACACGGCCGGCTGGTCCCCGCGCTGACCGGCCTCATCGCGACCCCTGAGGTGCTCGCCCGGTTCGCCGGGCTGAGCGACCCCGACCGCGACTGGCGGCACCGCCTCCGCGGCTACCTGGAGGCCGAACGCGGTCTCGGCCGCATCGCCGCCGGCGCGCCCGTCGACGCCGCCACCTCCATGATCGTCGGCGCCTGCCACGAGCCGGTGCTGTCGGCGCTGTTCCAGGGCCGGGGCATCGCCGAGCCGTCCCCCCGCTACTCGGTGGACGACCTGGTGGCAGCCGTCCTCGCGGGCATCGGGCCGCGCGAGGCCGCCGGCCCCGGGCCGGCCTGAACCCGCGGGTACCGCGCGTCCTCATGTGGTCATGGACATGGCCTCGCGGACCTCGTCGAGCGTCCGGTCGGCGATCGCGGCGGCGCGCTCGTTGCCCTCGGCGAGGACGCGGCGCAGGTGGCCGCGGTCGGCCATGATCTCGGCGCGGCGGGCGCGGATCGGGCGCAGGAACTCGTTGACCGACTCGGTCACCGTCCGCTTGAGCGCGGCGCCGCCGCCGTCGCCGATCTCCGCGGCCACCTCGCGCGGGTCGCGGCCCTGGCAGAGCGCGGCGAGCAGCACCAGGTTGGACACCTCGGGACGGGTGTCCGGCGCGTACTCGATGTGCCGGTCGGCGTCGGTCACCGCCCGCTTGATCAGCCGCGCCGTCTCGTCGGGGGTCGCGGAGAGCGCGATCGCGTTGCCGCGGCTCTTGCTCATCTTGCGGCCGTCGGTGCCGAGCAGGGTCGGCGCGGCGGACAGCAGCGCGTCCGGGACCGGGAAGACGGGGGCGTACCGGTCGTTGAAGCGGCGCGCGATCGTCCGGGTGACCTCCAGGTGCGGGAGCTGGTCGGCGCCCACGGGGACGAGGTTGGACTTGCAGAACAGGATGTCGGCGGCCTGGTGGACGGGGTAGGTGAACATCAGCCCGCTCACCGAGGCCTGCTTGGACGCGGCGATCTCGTCCTTCACCGTGGGGTTGCGGCTCAGCTCGCCGACCGTGACCAGGGACAGGAACGGCAGCATCAGCTGGTTCAGCGCGGGGACGGCGCTGTGCCGGAAGATCGTCGCGGTGGACGGGTCGATGCCCGCGGCGAGGTAGTCGGCGACCAGGCCCTCGACGTGCTCACCGAGCCGGTCGGCGACGTCCCGGTCGGTGAGCACCTGGTAGTCGGCGACCAGCACGAACAGGTCGACGCCGGCGCGCTGGAGCCGGACGCGGTTGGCGAGGGTGCCGAAGTAATGGCCGAGGTGCAGGGCGCCGGTCGGCCGGTCGCCGGTGAGGATCCGGAACGCGCCGGGGTCGGCGGCGACGCGCGCTTCGAGGTTGCGGTACGGGTCGGTGGCCTGCGGATTCCCGGTGGCCTGCGCGGCCTCTGCGGGCTGCGGGGACTCTGCGGGCCGCGGGGTTTCGGCGGGCCGCGGGGTTTCGGCGGGCCGCGGGTTCTCGGTGGTCTGCATGGGGCTCTCCTCCTGGTTCCGGGGCCCGCCGGACGGACCCGGGTGCGGAGAAGAGAGCGGGCCGTCCAGCGGACGGCCCGAGGCGTGCGTGGGTGTCGGCCGTCCTAGGACGGCCGCCAGCACAGGCACGCGGTGCGCTTCATGCCTTCACGGTATCCCATCCGGGTTCCGGATGGCAGTAGATAATCCGGAACGGAACGACCTGGGTAGGCTGGGGGCATGACCGCGCTCGCCCCTGCCAACACCGTGACGGACCTGTCCTACCTGCTCGACCACACCTCGCATGTGCTGAAGTCGCGGATGACGGCGGCGCTCGGCGAGATCGGGCTGACGCCGCGCATGCACTGCGTGCTGGTGCATGCGCTCGAGGAGGAGCGCACGCAGATCCAGCTGGCCGAGATCGGCGACATGGACAAGACGACGATGGTCGTGACGGTGGACGCGCTGGAGAAGGCGGGGCTCGCGGAGCGGCGCCCGTCGTCGGCGGACCGGCGCGCGCGGATCATCGCCGTCAGCGAGAAGGGCGCCGAGACGGCCCGGCGGGGGCAGGAGATCGTCGACCGGGTGCACGCGGAGGCGCTCGGGTCGCTGCCGGACGGCGAGCGCGACGTGCTCGTGCGGGCGCTGCGGCGGCTGGCCGAGGGGCACCTGAGCACCCCGGTCGAGCAGGCGCAGCCGGTGCGGCGCAAGCGGGAGCGCAACAAGTAGGTCGACAATAGATCGTCTCTAACAAAACTATCTGCTAACGTCTCTCCTGTTCGCCTCGAACGGGAGATGACCCCATGAACCTGTCCGCACGGTCCCGCGGGACCGCTCTCGGCGTGCTGTCCGCCGCCGCGCTGATGACGATCCTGGACGGCAGCATCGTCACCGTCGCGATGCCGTCCATCCAGCGCGACCTCGGCTTCTCCGCCGCCGGGCTGAGCTGGACCGTCAACGCCTACCTGATCGCCTTCGGCGGCCTGCTGCTCCTCGCCGGACGGCTCGGCGACCTGATCGGCCGCAAGACGATGTTCCTCGCCGGGAACGCGGTGTTCACCGGCGCGTCCGTGCTCGCCGGCGCCGCCACCACACCGGGCCTGCTCATCGCCGCCCGGTTCCTGCAAGGCGTCGGCAGCGCGATGGCCTCCGCCGTCGTCCTCGGCATCCTCGTCACGCTGTTCACCGAACCCGGCGAGCGCGCCAAGGCCATCGGCGTCTTCAGCTTCACCGGCGCCGCCGGCGCGTCCATCGGCCAGGTGCTCGGCGGGGTGCTCACCGACGCGCTCAGCTGGCACTGGATCTTCCTGATCAACGTGCCGATCGGACTCGCCACGATCGCGCTGGCGGTCGTCGCGCTGCCCCGCGACGCCGGCACCGGGCTGCGCGGCGGCGCCGACGTCGCGGGCGCGCTGCTCGTCACGTCCGGGCTGATGCTCGGCATCTACACCGTCGTCAAGGCCGAGGACGCCGGCTGGCTGTCGGGCCGCACGCTCGGCCTCGGCGCCGTGTCGCTGGCCCTGCTCGCCGGGTTCTTCGTCCGGCAGGCGAAGGCCGCCACGCCGCTGATGCCGCTGCGCCTGCTGCGCTCGCGCAACGCGTCCGGCTCCTACGTCGCGCAGATGCTGGCGCTGTCGGCGATGTTCTCGTTCCAGATCATCGTCGCGCTCTACATGCAGAAGGTCCTCGGCTACGACGCGCTGGAGACCGGCCTCGCGATGCTGCCCGCCGCCGTCGCCATCGGCACGATCTCGCTCTTCGTCTCGGCGCGGCTGAGCCGCCGCTTCGGCGAGCGCGCCGTGCTGCTCGCCGGGCTCGTCCTGCTGATGGGCGCGATGGGATGGCTGACCCGGATCCCGCAGGACGCGGGCTACGCCGCCGACCTGCTGCCCGTGATGGTGCTGATCTCCGGTGGCGGGCTCGTCCTGCCCGCGCTGACCGGCCTCGGGATGTCCGGCGCCCGCCCCGACGACGCGGGCCTGGTGTCCGGGCTGTTCAACACCGTCCAGCAGATCGGGATGGCGCTCGGCGTGGCGGTGCTGTCGACGCTCGCCGCGTCCCGCACCGAGCACCTGCGCGCGGACGGCCGGTCCGAGGCCGCCGCGCTGACCGGCGGGTACCACCTGGCGTTCACCGTCTCGGCGGGCCTGCTGGTCGCCGCGTTCCTGGTCGGCGTCCTCGTCCTGCGCAGCCCGAAGCCCGCGGCGGACGCGCCCGCGCCCATCGAGTCCGTCCCCACCAACGCCTGAAGGAGATCACCATGACCGAGTACGGCCCCGGACAGGGACCCGGCCCCAAGCCCATCGGCGAGGACGACCTCGCCCGCCTCCTCGGCGAGCAGCAGTTCGCCGTCCTCGCCACCACCAGGAAGAGCGGCCACCCGCACCTGTCCACCGTCGTCTACAGCTGGGACGCGGCGGAGCGGATCGCGCGGATCTCGACCACGGCCGGGCGCGCGAAGGTCAAGCAGATCCGGAACGACCCGCGGGCCGCGCTCCACGCGGCCGCCCCGGACCACCTGTCGTTCGTGGTCGCCGAGGGGACGGCGGAACTGTCCCCGATCAGCGAAGAGCCCGGCGACGCCACCGGGCGGGAGCTCCTCGCGATGACGCCCGGCTTCGCCGACCCCGCCGACGAGCGGGCGTTCCTGGAGCAGATGGTCAAGGACGAGCGGCTCGTGATCCGGCTGCGCGCCGACCGCCTCTACGGCACCGTCCTCGCCGACTGACCCGGACCTGCGGGGACGGCGGAGTCAGGTGGGCAGCACCATGAGGATCAGCGGGAGACCGGCCAGCAGCGGCACGGCCGCCGTCGCGGCGAGCCGGGCCCGGCGCGACAGCGGCTTCGGCTCCAGCAGCCGGTTGACCCGCGCCATCACCGGGATGTCGTCGGCGGACGCGACACCGAGCGTCCCGGACGGCGCGGCGGCCGGGCGGGCGGCGGCGAACCGCAGCAGCGCCGTCGCCAGCTCGCGCGGCGGGCGGCCCGACCGGGCCCGGTCGTCCGCGGCCATCTCGATCAGCAGCTCCACCGCGTCCAGGCACCGTCCGACCAGCCCGAACTGCGGGAACACCTGGCGCAGCGACGCGAACGGCAGCAGCACCAGGTCGTGGCGCTCGCGCGCGTGCGCGCGCTCGTGCGCGAGGACCGCGGCCAGCTCGGCGCGGTCCAGCAGCTCGAGGGTCCCGGCGCTCACCACGACCTTGGACGAGCGGACCCCCGGAACGCAGTAAGCGGCCGCGCCCGGATGGTCGAGGACCAGGGTTCCGGGCACGGCCGAATCGCGGCGGGAGACGAGGGCGAGGAGTACTCGGTGCCGGTGTCTGGCGCGGACCACGCGGACCACCGCGTACATCAGCATCACCAGCAGCACGGCGGCGAGGCTCACGGCCGCCAGCAGCGCGGCCATGTGTACGGCGTCGAGCTTGGCGGCCTGATCGTCGTAGAGGCCGGGGATGCCGCCCAGCACGCCCTTGCGGTACGGCGCGAGCGCGACGCCGAGCAGCGCCCCGATCGTGGCGACGCCCCAGCACAGGCCGAGCGACTGCCAGAGGGCGATGCCGAGGCGCGGGGTGCGCCACGTCCACCTGGCCCGGGACAGCAGGTGCGCCCCGCCGACGGTCCCCAGGGAGATCAATGCGAGCAGGGCGGTTCCGGTCATGCCGGTGGTTCCTTCGTGAGGCCGGCCAAGGCCTGGCGGATCACGTCGACCTCGTCGCTCGAGACCGACCGGACGAAGTGCGCCAGCGCGGCGTCGCGGTCGCCCGTCTCGCTCAGGGCGCCCAGCATCAGCTCCGTGACGTAGCTCTCCCGGCTCGCGACCGGCCGGTACCGCCACGCGCGGCCGTCCCGCTCGCGGGCGAGGAAGTCCTTCTTGGCGAGCCTGTCCAGCACGGTCATCACCGTGGTGTGGGCGAGGTCGCGGTCATGGGCCAGCGCACGGCTCACGTCGCGGGCGGTGGCGGCGCCCGAGCCGGCGTCCTCCCGCGCCCACAGAACCTCCATGACCGTGCGTTCAAGCTCTCCAAGACCCTTCACGACGTTCAGATTATCCGACGGAGGGCCAGGTCACCACGGCGGGTAGTACTACGGGCTTCCGTACTACCTCTCGTAGTACTACAGTTGGTCGTAGAAGCGGCGCGCCGGCGCCACGGTCGGCAACCACGCACCGGCGCGCCGCCCCCTCAGCCGCCGGCCATGGCGCCCACCACCATGAACGGCTCGGCGCCCGCGACGACGGGCCCCGGCAGCGGCGCGTCCACCGGCTCATGGGACAGATCCTCCGCGCACGCGTAGAAGCGCACGAACGCCCGCCGCCGCCCCGTCGCGCGATCGCGGATCGTCCCCCGCAGCATCGGGAACCGGGCCTCCAGCGCGTCCAGCACCGTCGCGATGGTCGTCCCCTCGACCTCCACCTCCCCGTCCACCCCGGCGAGCTCCCGCAGATGCGCGGGCAGCACCACACGGATCACGGCAGCGCCTGCACTTCCACCGAGAGCACCGACGGAAGGTCGCGGACGATCGGCGTCCAGGTGTCCCCCTCGTCCGACGACCCGTACACCTGCCCGCCGGTCGTCCCGAAGTAGATCCCGCACGGGTCCAGCGAGTCGACCGCCATCGCGTCCCGCAGCACGTTGACGTAGCAGTGGCGCTGCGGCAGCCCCTCCGTCAGCGGCTCCCACTCGTTCCCCCCGGCCCGGCTCCGGTAGACGCGCAGCCGCCCCTCCGGCGGGTAGTGCTCCGAGTCGCTCTTGATCGGCACGACGTAGACGGTGTCCGGCTCGTGGGCGTGCACCGCGATCGGGAACCCGAAGTCGCTCGGCAGGTCGCCGCTGATCTCCCGCCACGTCTCCCCCGCGTCGTCGCTGCGCATCACGTCCCAGTGCTTCTGCATGAACAGCACCTCCGGACGCGACGGATGCATCGCGATCCGGTGTACGCAGTGCCCGACCTCCGCCTCCGGGTCGGGGATCCCCTCCGACCGCAGCCCCCGGTTCGCCGGCCGCCACGTCTTGCCGGCGTCGTCGGTGCGGAACACGCCCGCCGCCGAGATCGCCACGTACATCCGCGCCGCGTCCACCGGGTCGAGCACCACGGTGTGCAGGCACATCCCGCCGGCGCCCGGCTGCCAGTCCGGCCCCGACCCGTGGCCGCGCAGGCCCGGCAGCTCCTGCCAGGTCTGCCCGCCGTCGCCCGTCCGGAACAGCGCCGCGTCCTCGACGCCCGCGTACACCACGTCCGGGTCCACCGGCGACGGCTCCAGATGCCACACCCGGTTGAACTCCCACGGACGCGGCGTCCCGTCGTACCACTGGTGCGTACCGGGCTCCCCCTCGTACCGGAACTCGTTGCCCATCGGACGCCACGTCGCGCCCCCGTCGTCCGACCGCTGGATCAGCTGCCCGAACCAGCCGGTCGACTGCGACGCGTACAGCCGCTGCGGGTCCGCGGGCGATCCGGCGACGTGGTACATCTCCCACCCCCCGAAGTGCGGCCCGCTGACGTCCCACGTCTCCCGCTTCCCGTCCGCGGTCAGCACGAACGCGCCCTTGCGCGTCCCGACCAGTACCCGGACCCCGCTCATGACACTCTCCTCTCGACGACTCCCCAGAAGAGACCGGCCACCCCCGCGAAACTCATCGCCTCATCCCGTCACCGATATCGCCTCGTCCCGTCACCGATACCGTCATGCCCCGGCCGGGGCGTAGCATCGGCCGGCGTGGCGAGCGAAGTGATCCCCGACCCGGCCACCGACTTCGGCGAGCGCGTCCGCCGGCGGCTCACCCGCGAGACGACGATCTGGCTGACGACCGTCGGGCGCGACGGCACCCCGCAGCCGAACCCGGTCGGGTTCCTGTGGGACGGCGCCGACAGCGTGCTGGTCTACAGCCAGGCGGGCGCGCGGCGGCTCGCGAACATCCGGCGGCGGCCGCTGGTCTCGCTCAACCTCGACAGCGGCGGCGGCACCGACATCGTCGTCCTTACCGGCACCGCCGAGATCCTGGACGGCGGCCCGCCCGTCACCGGCAACCCGGCCTGGCTGGAGAAGTACGGCGAGGCCATCGACGCCCGGTTCGGGAGCGCCACGGCGTTCGCGGAGAGGTTCTCGGTCCCGGTCCGCATCCGCCTCACCCGCGTCCGCGGCTCCTGAGACCATGACCCGTCCCGCAGATCCCGGCCACGGCGGAGAGCCCGGCCACGCCCGCGTACAGGTGGACGATCAGGGCATCGCCACCCTCACCATCACGAACGCCCGATCTCTGAACGTCCTCTCCACGCCCGTGATCGAGGACCTCCGCCGGGCCCTCGCCGGCCTGCGCGCCCGCGCCGGCGTCAGGGTGCTGGTCATGCGCGGCAGCGGGGAGAAGGCGTTCATCGCGGGCGCCGACATCGACGAGATGGCCGGCCTCGACGGCGCGTCCGGCCGCGCGTTCATCAGCCGGCTGCGCGCGCTGTGCGACGACCTCCGGGACTTCCCCGCCCCGGTCATCGCCAGGCTCGCGGGCTGGTGCCTCGGCGGCGGTCTGGAGGTCGCGCTGTCCTGCGACCTGCGCATCGGCGGCGCGGGCTCCCGCTACGGGATGCCGGAGGTGAGGCTCGGCATCCCCTCGGTGATCCACGCGGCGCTGCTTCCCCGGCTCATCGGCGCCTCGCGCGCCACCTGGCTGCTGCTGACCGGCGAGGACGTCGACGCCGCCACCGCACTGGACTGGGGGCTCATCCAGAAACTGGCCGAGCCCGGGGAACTCGACGCGGCCGTGGACGGCGCCGCCCGCGGGTTGGCCGCGCTCGGCCCGGAGGCCGTCCGGCAGCAGAAGCGTCTCCTGCGCTCATGGGAGGACGTCCCTCTGTCCCAGGCCATGGACGAAAGCGTCACCGCCTTCGGCGAAGCGTTCGCCACCGGTGAACCGCAGCGGTTCATGCGCGCCTTCCACGACCGCCGCCGGTGACGGTTCGTCCGCCGTCTGGTGGGGTCCGGCCGGGGGCGGGTCCTGGCGCATCCTGGGCAGCCGGATCGTGGCGACGAGACCGCCGGCGGGACGGGGCGCGAGGTCCAGGGTGCCGTCGTGGGCCCGGACGATGCTGTGCACGATCGCCAACCCGAGGCCGACGCCGGCGTGCTCGTCGGTGCGGATGCGCCGCGTCCCGCGCTGGAAGGGTTCGGTGAGCGTCGGCACGAGGTCCCAGGGGAGCGGATGGCCCGTGTTCTCGACCCGCAGGACGCTCGCGTCGTCCTGCGATGCCGTGTGGACGGTCACGGTCCCGCCTGCGGGGAGGTTGTGGACGATCGCGTTCTGGACGAGGTTCGTCACCATCCGCAGGATCAGCTCCGCCGAGCCGGCCGTCTGGGCCCTCTCGCCGGTGACCTCCAGCGTGATCCGCCGCTTCTCGGCGAGGGGCAGCAGCGTCTCGGCGGCCTCCTCCGCGACGAGGGACAGGTCGACGGGCTCGCGCGTGAAGCTCCTGCGGTCGCTGCGGCTGAGCAGCAGGAGGGCCTCGGTGAGGTTGATCGCGCGCGTGTTGACGGTCTGCAGGCGTTCGAGGAGTTCGCCCCGGTCCCACGCGGGGTCGTTGCTGGCGACGTCGAGGAGCGTCTGCGAGATCGCCAGAGGGGTGCGCAGCTCGTGGGAGGCGTTCGCGGCGAACCGCTGCTGCTCGGTGATGTGCGATTCGAGCCGTTCGAGCATGGTGTCGAACACGTCGGCGAGCTCGCGGAACTCGTCGCGCGGGCCTTCCAGGCGGATCCGGTGGGACAGCGATCCGTCCGCGGCCAGCCGCGCCGCGTCCGCGATGCGGGTCAGCGGCGCGAGCATCCGTCCGGCGAGGAGCCATCCGCCCACGAGCCCGAACAGCAGGAGGAAGCCCAGCGCCTGGGTGGCGCGGGGGGCGAAGGCGCGCCAGAGGTCGGAGCGGTTCGGGATGAACGGCGGGCCCGGCCCCCGCTGCCGGAAGAACCCCGGCCCTGGCGTGATCACCTGGTCGGGTACGTAGCGCAGCAGGAACACCCACACCACGGCGAGCAGGAGGGCGCCGGAGAAGACGATCACCCCGGCGTAGCTGATGGTGAGCTTCAGCCGCGCGCTCAGCCCTGGACGCCTACGCATGTGCGCCGCCGGGCTGCGTCGTGTCGATCCGGTAGCCGACGCCCGGCACCGTGGCGATCAACCAGGGCTCGCCGAGCCGTTTGCGCAGCGCGGAGACGGTGATGCGGACGGCGTTGGTGAACGGGTCGGCGTTGGCGTCCCAGGCCCGTTCCAGCAGCTCTTCGGCGCTGACGACCCCGCCTTCGGCGGCGACGAGGACGTCGAGCACGGCGAACTGCTTGCGGGTGAGCGCGACGTAGCGCCCGTCCCGGTAGACCTCCCGGCGGAACGGGTCCACCCGCAGGCCCGCGATCTCGCTGACCGGTGGCCGTGCGCGCCCGCGCCTGCGGTCCAGCGCCCGCAGCCGCATGACCAGTTCCCTCAGCTCGAACGGCTTGGTGAGGTAGTCGTCGGCGCCGAGCTCGAACCCCGAGGCCTTGTCGTCGATCCGGTCGGCCGCGGTGAGCATGAGGATCGGCAGGCCGCTGCCGGACGCGACGATCCGCCGCGCGATCTCGTCGCCGGACGGACCGGGGATGTCGCGGTCCAGGACCGCCAGGTCGTAGGAGTTCACGGCGAGCATCTCCAGGGCGGAGTCGCCGTCGCCGGCGATGTCGGCGGCGATCGCCTCCAGCCGGAGACCGTCCCGGACGGCCTCGGCCAGGTAGGGCTCGTCTTCCACGATCAGCACACGCACGCCTCAAGGCTATGCGGCCCCGCATATCGCGGACGTATGCAAACTGACACGCCGCACAACCGGAACAGAGGTGACGCAAATCACCCGAGCCCGGGACGGCAGCGGCGTCGACCAGCTGCTCCTAAGGCAGCATCCCGGTCAGCACCAGGCAGGCCGCGACGTACAGCATCATCGAGATCGCCGGCAAGTAGATGATCGCCTTCCGCATGTGCTTGATCAGCGCGGAGAAGATGCCCCAGTCCGCAACGTCGGCCCGTTCACGGCCGACTCCGCGGCGCGGCGTCCGGGTGCGGCAGCCGGATCGGCGCCGCCGTCCGGTACTCGAAGTGCCACCACTCGTTGTCGTAGACGCGGTAGAGCCCGTACCGCCACCCGTGCCGTTCGAGCCACCGCGCGCCCTCGGTCGGCCGGACGTCGAGCCCGAACCCCCGCACGTGACTGGACTCCTCCGGCGGCAGCACCCGGCGCCGCGCCGCCGCGACCGACCCGGTCCGCCACACCTCCTCGGCGAAGATCCGGTACTGCTCCCTCGCGTCCCGGTACCCCGAGGTGAGGCCGATCAGCTGCCCGTCCCGCCAGAACGCCTCGGCCCGCGCATGCGTGAACGCCGCCAGCGTCTCCGGCGCCAGCCCGCGAAGATCCTCAGCGGGAAAGCGCAGGCTCAACGCCCATTGGCACGCGAGAAAACGAGCACGCCCCGGCCCGCGACAGAACGCGACCGGCACCAGCATCACCGCGACGACCCGAGTGACAAACGCAAGAACGCGCACCTTGACCGTCACGACTGCCACCGAAGAGAAGGCCCGTGACCAGGACCCGCCTCGGCGAGAAACCGCCTGCGCGTACGACGTGATGGCCTCTGATCCATACCTTCACTGAAGCCAGACGCCCGTTGCGACGGCGTATCCGCTTTTCCATACGCCCGCGATACACCGCCTCAGCGGCGCTTGACGAAAGCCCTGATCCGATAAACCGGATCGGGGCGGGGAACCTCCTGGTCAGGCAAGGCCGCCAACCCCACCCGAACCGATTCGACGTCGTCCACACCCCACGGCAGACGCCCTACCTTGTCACGCCAAACCAAAGGGCTACGCCCCTGTCCTGCGCCCCTGAACGATCCTTCGCCCGCCGGCATCATGTCCAACCCAGCCAGGACATCGCCGATCCGCCCGGCCCCGTCAGGCCGCACCGTCCCCCTAATCGAGATATGCCGAGCGATCACTTCCGTCACATCACTGCCGGTCTCGAAAAAGGCCAGATCCTTGTCGACCGTGCTGACCAGACCCCCACCCGGCCTCAGAACCCGAGCACATTCGGCGAGAATCCGATCGGCTTCCTCACACCCGACCAGATGAAGCAACCACACAGTCACCACCACGTCACAGGACCCGTCCGCGAACGGCAAGCAACCAGCGTCCGCAAGAACGGCATTCCCCGCCCCCAGCCGCCGGACGGCGAACCCAAGCATGCCCGCAGCCCTGTCAACCCCCACCACCCTCCGCCCGTCCCCCCGAAGCCGCGCCGTGACGATCCCCGTCCCGCACCCCACATCAACCACGACCTCCGCACCACCCGGAATCAGCCCCAGCACAGCCTCCGCCGCAGCCGCCGCCCGCGGCTCACCCCCACGAGTGCGGTCGTAACAAACCGCTTCCTTCTCATAATCAAGCATCTCTTCTCCGCACCACCCCGCCGAGCCAATGATCGACATAATCCCGCACGCAGACCCCGGTCGATCTCGCCATCGAAGCTCCGAAGCCGGCCGAACCTGACGATCCGTTGACACCGCCCCGGCGGACGTGTGACTCTCAGGCCAACGCTGGCATGTGTAGTGCGCCATCCTGGGGCGGGCGTAGTACAGATCCCAGCGGCAGAAGTCGTCCAACGAGAGGCGTTCTGTCGTGCCGTTCGCTCTTGCTGCGCTGATCGTCGTGCCCTGGCTCGCTGTCGGCCTGGTAGCGCTGTTCCGCGCGCGCCCAGAAGACAAACCGCCGGCGACTGGGGGGACGGGCGACGGCCTCGCGATGCGCGGACCGGCGCGGCCGCCCGGTGAGCCGACGCCCACGCCTCACGCTCCAGGCGGGGGATCTTGGATATGCGAACGGCCTCTGACCGTTGTGCCTGGTCAGAGGCCGTTTCGCTGGGTGTGGCGGGTGCAGGGTTCGAACCTGCGTAGGCTAAGCCGACGGATTTACAGTCCCACCGCCGAAGTCGTCTGACCTGCCCCTTTTCTCTCCGGCCTCCGAACTTCGGCCCGTATTCGGCACACCGAGCTAGCCGGTGGCGGGGACGAGTCTCTGGACGAACGATCGGAAGTCTGCCGCCAGCCAGAGTTCGGTTTCTAGATCGGCATCGATCCAGGCAACAGACGGCTCGCCCTGTCGCCCGCTTGCGCGGTAGTCCAGCGCTACCCAGTAGTGCCCATCACCTGACAAGAGAACAGTTGGAGACGGCAAGTCCCACTCCTGGACCAAGTACGGCGTATCGAGGAGAGACAACGTGCCTTCACGGCGACCAATCCCGAACAGGTCGGCCAAGGGGACGTGAGTGGGACTCCAAGAGTTGGGCTGGTCGGTCGTGAAGGCGTTCCAAGCATCGGCCACGAGACCACCGTTCTGGACCCTCAGGAGATCAAGCAGAGCCTGGGGAAGCCTCACCCCAAGGAGGGCCTCGGCCTCATCGATCGCCCCCGCCATCAAGGGCGGCTGAACACCATAGTCACCAGTCCCCCAGAACGAGGCTTTGACATCTCCGAACGGGGCCATACGCGCAGATTCTACGTGTCCACCTCCGCAGCCAGCCACGCTCCACCACCTGCCGTCTGTTTACAAGCAAGATCAGGTCTGTCCAGGAATGTCCCCACAAGTCCCCTGACCAGCCCCGCGCCCTCCCGTACGTCCACACCCGTCCAAGATCATCCAAGCCTGCTGTCAGCGCCACCGTTAGCACCCACGCCCGTCCCGGAGGGTGCGTCCGCGCGAACGGCGAGACGGTGCGACAGACCGCTTCGCGCGGGTGTACCCTCCGGCCCGCGGGGGGCTGGGGGCCGCGAGGCCCCCGCTTCGCTCTCGCTGGACCGCCAGCCCGCACGGCTACAGCAGATCCGTGGGTCTGCCGTCGAGCACGTATTGAAAGCCTTCTTCATAACGCGTCACCCTGCCTGCCCCAGACTTGGACGGTCCGCTATCCGAGCGCCCGATTCCAGCCACGAAACAGCAGCATCCGAAATACAATTTGGATTAACCCAAACAATTGCAAAGACTTCAATGCATTGCGGGGCGACAATTCGAAGCATATCTCTCATTTTGTCGTCACACGAAGCAACTATCATATCGGCCTTATTGGCGGCCGTTACAAGTAGAAGATCTTTTGTAATTGCATTCTTTTGCTTAAGATTGATATTTCCAGCATCCGCCATTTCCTCCAAAAGCTCCAACAGCTTGTTGCGCAAATCTGCTTCGCTTGTGACTATAACAATCTTTCTCTTCTGGCGCATTGCACTAAGCCATCGAGTTGCATATAGCGACTGGTGCTTGGTCCACTCTCTTTGGAGTTCGGCCGACATGACCACCTTATGTCCAACTCTGAGCATTGTATCTAGAAATTGTCGACAGTTAATCGATGTCGGATGCTCTTTAAGGCCAGCCGAACGAGCAATGGAGGTGTCCACGACTATTTTCCGGGACATTTTACTCATAGTCGTAGGCCGCGTACTCTGTGGCAGCATCCAGATACTTCGACTCGGCTTCAAGGTAAACCTCATCGAAATCTTCTGGCCAGTCCCCGAATGAGCCATCATTTTCCAGCTCTGCGGCGGTGACTGCCGTAAAACCGGTCGTCGGGTTTCGCGCGAACCAGTTAAGGCTCACATCTCGAGGCGACAAGACTCCTTGAGCGATCTTCGTCTGGATGGAGCGGATGAGCAGCGAGCTATGCGTCTCCAGAATTACCTTTACTCCACGAGATACTGCACGCGCAAGCAAATTACCGAACACAAATTGTGCTCTTGGGTGAAGATGGATCTCTGGCTGCTCTAGGTACACTATTTGCCCAGGTGACGCAGCAATGAGGGCCACAATTACTGGGAGAGTCTGGGAGACGCCGAAACCAACGTCAGCGATGTTTACGACGTCGTGAGCTCCTCCCTGGCGTGCGCGCGGCAACCGCCCTACAAGAAGCTCAACTTGAGTGTCGTCAATCTGCTTGGCTTCAACTTTCCAAGTCAAGCCAATTTCTTCGAGATCAGACTTCAGAGTAGCCAACTTGCTCTTGGCGTGGCGATTTTGCCATGCAGCAATGATACCGGCCGTATAGGTTTCAAACGTGCCGGGGTAACGACCCTCTACCGCAACTGTTCGATACGTACGCGCCGGATTACCCCTTAGAGCGGGCAAATGAATGATTCTGGATATCTCAGCTTCGATCGAATCCGTCGAGAAATCGTCATAGACGATACTAGAAAGCTTGGTAAGCACGGCAGTCCGCGAACTCGGGCCATCAGAGAACCGCACGCCGATGTCCAAGAAAGACCGATCGCGCACAACCGCCAACTGCCGGGTCCGGTCCCGGAGCCTTCGAATTATGTCTGTATAATTTTCTAGTATCGCACCCGGTATCGCTTCTCTAATCTGGTTATCGCTCATGCCCTCGCGCAGCACGAGTTTCCTATCTATATTTGGCAGCGTTCGACTCATCTCCAAAACTTTTAGATCCCCCTTGGGGTTTTTGCCGAACTTTAGTTCAATCACCTTGCCTTCCTCGTAGCCCAGGCCCAATGTGAAGCTTTTGACTTGAGAAGATCTCGTTTGGCCACGCGATAGCACTTGTTCGATCGCAGTGATGTTGACATTCGCGCCATCCAGCAAGAGCGGACCTGGATCATAAGACGCATCCAACGTCTGCTTCAGCAGGAGAAGTGGCTGAACTACGCTGGACTTACCCGAACTGTTCACACCGGCAATAACGGTCAGGTTTTTGATGTCAATCGATTGCGCATTTTGAAGTGCTTTGTAGCCTTTTACGGTGATCCTGTTTATCGTCACGATAATTCTTTCTGCCTGTGCGATGATCCGGCCCTACGCGACCGCAGCCACTCAACTTTCGCGAGTCTCCAAGATACTCGACTCTCCAGGCTCGGCCTTGAACATCCGACCCGAGTCCTGGTGCGTTGCTCGCGGCAACGCGCATGAGCCGGGAGAGCGTGATGAGATGCCAGGTGTCTCGATCAGTGGGGGTGACGGCTGCAGAGCTGGCTCGCTCGCGTCGGGACCGGCCCGGAGCGGCCGCACGCCCGGCGCGGGCGGGCCAGCGGCGACCGCGGAGCGGGCGCCCTTGAAGACGTAGAGAAAGTTCAAGACGTAGAGAAAGTTCTCATCCGGCGGTCTTGGCAGGGTGTGTCCTGTCCCGGGAGATGCTTGACACCTCTGTCCCATCACATGCTTGACGGGTGCCTGTTCGGCTTGGCTGTCGCGTGTTCGTTTGCGGGCGTCGCGTGTCAGGGAGGCCGGGATTGGCCCTGGTGGAGTTGTCGGTCTTGGCAGGGTGCTGTCTGGTCCGCGGGGGACGCTTAGCTCCTCAGGCCTGGGTGACGCGTGACAGTGCGCGATCAGGAAGGCTGGGCGCTGGTCCACTCAACGTGTTGGAGCAGGTTCCAGGAGAACACCGCCCAGAACGGGCGGGTGCATCCGTCGACGTCGCGGGCTTGGACCTTGTACTCCTCGTATGGGGGCCAGATGTCGCCATCCCCGATCGGTGGGCCGAAGCGTTCGAGGACTTCGCTACGGACCTAAGCCCAGGCGTGAAGATCGGTGTACTCGTCAGGGAGGGTGTGTGGCGCCTGGGGTGAACGGGCGAACCCGAAGTCGTGGGCCACGGGGAGGCCGGGCCTGCCGACCAGGTAGAAGACCAGGCCTGGCCACAGAGGAAGCTCGTAGGTGACCTTCGTCAGCGACGCATCGTCGGCGACGTTAGCTGGGGTCGGCTGAATGGTCTGCGATGTCAGCGGGGGGCCCGAGCAGAGCGGCGGCGTTCCCGTAGCGGCCGGCGGGCAGGAAGACGTGTTCGGTGCGTTCACGGGCCGCGATCATGTCGGCCTGCCCTGCGCCGAGGTTGCGGAGAGCGCCCTCGACCATAGGGGCGTTGCCGCGCATCCCCGACAAGATCCGCAACTTGAAGTCCCGCAGTCCTGGGGCATCGCTAGGGCTGGGCATGGTGGGGCTGGTGTCGCTCACGATCGATTGGACGTTCACCTGGCTCGAGATGTTGAGTGAGCGGCAGCTCCTGCTTCGGGCCGAAGCAAGCCCGTTGTCAGAGCATCTGGCGGGGGCCGCTGAGATTGAGCTCCTCAATCACCTCCATGGGTGTGAACGCTCCAGCTCTGCCTTGCTGTGGCTGCAGGGTGCGCGTGCGGGTGGTAGAACGCTCGGTCATGGGTGCTGAGCGGCTGCGGGAGATCGGGCAGGAGTTGCGGCGGCTGCGGCTGGCTGCTGGGTTGTCCGGTGTTGGCCTGGCCTCACGGGCCGGGGTACCTCAGCCGACGGTGTCTCGGGTGGAGACGGGGCGGCGGGTCTCCAACCCGAATGTGGTAGCCCGGTTGTTCGGTGCCCTGGAGCTTGACCCGGAAGAGTCCGAGCGGCTCGCCGAACTGGTGCGTGCGGCGTATGAGGAGACGGCGGCTCCTCGGGTTGATGCGGGGGTTTCGTTCCGGCCTGGGGCTGGCGTCGAGTGGACGCAGGGGGCTCGGGTTGTCCGGGCGTTTGGGGCGGTGGTTCTGCCTCGGCTGTTGTGGACGAGTGGGTTCGCTACCGCGGCTGAGTCGGGCGGCGAGGGTGAGGGGTTGGCTTCGCTGCTTCGGGACGAGGGGCGGCGGGTCGTCGTCGTGGTGGGTGGGGCTGCTCTGCGGACGTGGCCGGGGTCAGGACCGGCCGTCCTCTGTCCTGGAAGCGTGAGGAGGACGCAACCACCTGGTTCGCCTTCTCCCTCGACTACTGCTCGGTCAAATGGCCGTATGCATCGCCCAACCATCGGCGGGGCATCGCCGAAGCGCTCACGGACGCGACTGAGGCCCTGCTGACCACGGGCAAGGGGGCTCCGGCCGCGCCGCTGCTGCGTGAGGCTCTACGGACCTGGGCGTACAGCGCGCGCCTGCAGAACGGCGAAACCGAGCCGCCCGAACACCTGGCGTCGGCCGTCCGCTGGCTGGAGCGGAACACGGTGGACATGAACGACCTTGCGCCGGACAGGCAGGGGCCGCAGCTCGCGCGTCAGGTCCTCGACCGGCTGAGCCGTCGACAGGACGGTTCGCCGGCGGCGGGGAGCACGGCGACGCGCAAGCGGGCGACGTTCAACAACGCCATGGAGTACGCGTGTGAGCAGCGCCTTTTGCCGGTCAACCCGCTGACGCTGATCAAGTGGACGCGGCCGCGAGTGGCGCAGACGCTTGATCTTCGGGTGGTCGCCAATCCGGACCAGGCGCGGCGGCTCCTCGACGGCGTCCGTAGCCAGGGCAAGCGCGGTGAGCGCATGGTCGCGTTCTTCGCGGTCCTGTACTACGCCGCGCTGCGTCCTGAGGAAGCGGTGGACCTGCGGCGTGAGGCCCTGGTGAGCCTGCCGGATGACGGCTGGGGAGAGATGAGGCTGACCCATGCCGAACCGCGGAGCGGCTCCCGGTGGACGGATAGCGGCAAGCCGCGGGACAGGCAGCCCCTCAAGCATCGGGCGCCCGGCGAGACCCGGTCCGTGCCGATCCACCCGGAACTCGTGACGCTGCTGCGCCACCACATCAAGGAGTTCAACATCCCGGCCGGGGGCCGGCTGTTCGTCGGGCCGCGCGGCGGGATCATGACCGATCGGACGTACCTCGGGGCCTGGCGTAAGGCACGAGAGAAGGCACTGACGCCTCGTGAGGCGGCCTCGCCGTTGGCTGAGACGCCGTACGCCCTGCGGCACGCGGCCGTGTCGACGTGGCTCGGAGCGGGCGTGCCTCCCGCTCAGGTCGCCGAGTGGGCGGGGCACAGCGTGGCCGTCCTGCTGCGCGTCTACGCCAAGTGCGTGGCCGGTCAGGAGGAGGACGCCAAACGCCGAATCAGCGAAGCGACCAGGCCAAAGAGCCCCTAGAACTTCGGCACGTATTCGGCACAGACGGCCGTAGAGGGCCATAAACGATCAGAGACAGCCGGACAACACGAGAACGGCCCCTGACCAAGACTTGCCTGGTCAGGGGCCGTTCTTTGTGGTGTGGCGGGTGCAGGGTTCGAACCTGCGTAGGCTAAGCCGACGGATTTACAGTCCGCTCCCATTGGCCACTCGGGCAACCCGCCGTGGCGTCGCTCTCGCGACGGCACTGGAAAGAATAGCGGACGCGGCGAGTGGTCGTGACATCGGAGGCGGGCGGTGCGGAGCGGCGGGGGCGGGGCGGGAGTCGATACGCTCTCAGGACCGCGAAGGTGCTGCTGAGGGGAAGTGTGCGCGATGGCCGACAGCTCGTTTGACATCGTCTCGAAGCTCGACCGGCAGGAGGTCGACAACGCTCTGAACCAGGCCGCCAAGGAGGTGGCCAACCGGTTCGACTTCCGGAACGTGGACGCGGGGATCAAGTGGTCCGGGGAGAGCATCGAGATCCAGGCGAACACCGAGGAGCGGGCGAACGCCGTGCTCGACGTGCTGAAGGACAAGCTGGTCAAGCGGGGCATCTCGCTGAAGGCGATCGACCCGGGCGAGCCCAGGTTGTCGGGGAAGGTCTACAAGCTGGGCGTCGGGCTGAAGGAGGGCATCTCCCAGGAGGACGCGAAGAAGATCGGCAAGATCGTCCGGGACGAGGGGCCGAAGGGGATCAAGGCCCAGGTCCAGGGGGACGAGCTGCGGGTGAGCTCGAAGAAGAAGGACGATCTGCAGCAGGTCATCGCGTTGCTGAAGGGCAAGGACCTGGACGTCGCCCTCCAGTTTGTGAATTACCGGTAGACGCGGCGAGAGCGCGCCGGCCGCCTCCCCCGCAGAGGCGGCCGGCGCGCTCTCGTGGTTTATGACGCGGCGGCGGGCTCGTCGGTTCGCTCCGGTTCGCAGAACGGTTCGAGGCGGGCGGCGAGGGCGGTCAGGTCGAGGTCCAGGACGCGGGCCAGGGACGCGACGGTGAAGAAGGCGGGGGCGGCGATGGCGCCGCGCTCGATCTTGCGGAGGGTGTCGAGGGAGATGCCGGCGTCGTGGGCGACGGCGGCGGCGCTGCGGGGGCCGCGGGCGGCGCGGAGGACCTGGCCGAGGGCGCGGCCCCGGTCGCGCTGCTCGTCGGTGAGTGGCGTGCGGACCATGGAAGCATACTAATACTGGTATTACTATCTTCGCCATGGTGACGTACCGAAGCCCACGGGAGTGGGAGCGCATGCGGGAGGCCGGACGGGTCGTGGCCCGGATCCTGGCGGGGACGCGGGAGGCGGCGGAGCCCGGCCTGCCGGTGGCGGAGCTGGACGCGGTGGCCGGGCGGATCTTGAAGGAGCACGGCGCGACGTCGCCGTTCCTGCACTACAAGCCGAGCTGGGCGCCCGTGCCGTATCCGGCGAACATCTGCGTGTCGGTCAATGACGTGGTCGTGCACGGCATTCCGGGCAGGCGGGTGCTGAAGGACGGGGACCTGGTCTCGGTGGACTGCGGGGCGACGCTCGGCGGGTACTGCGGGGACGCGGCCGTGTCGTTCTTCGTCGGGACCGGGGACGAGTCCGGGCAGCGGCTGCTGGACGTGACGCGGACGGCGCTGGAGCGGGCGATCGCGGCGGCCGTGCCGGGGAACCGGATGGGCGACATCGCGAACGCGGTCGAGCGGACGGCGCGCGAGGCCGGCTACGGGATCATGCAGGGCTGCGGCGGGCACGGCATCGGGACGGAGATGCACGAGGACCCGCCGGTGCCGAACGTGGGCCGGGCCGGCAAGGGGATGCCGCTGCGCGAGGGCCTGACGATCGCGATCGAGCCGATGCTCCACGAGGGCGGGTCGGACGAGGCGCACACGCTGGCGGACGGCTGGTCGATCGCGACGGCGGACGGCAGCCGGGCCGCGCATTTCGAGCACACGATCGCGATCACCGGGGACGGCCCGGTGATCCTTACGGCGCTCTAGGGGCGGTCCGCCATCCGTTCGAGGCGGGCGATGCGCTCGGCGGTCGGCGGGTGGGTGGAGAACAGCTTGCCGATGCCGGCGCCGCGGAACGGGTTGGCGATCATCAGGGCGCTGGTGGTGGCGAGCTCGGGGTCCTGCGGCAGCGGCATCGCCTGGGTGCCCGCCTCGATCTTGCGGAGGGCGGACGCGAGGGCGAGCGGGTCGCCGGTGAGGCGGGCGCCGGCGGAGTCGGCGGCGAACTCGCGGGTGCGGCTGATCGCCATCTGCACGACGGCGGCGGCGACGGGGCCGAGCACCAGCATGAGCAGGGCGCCGAGGACCCCGGGGCCGTCGTCGTCGTCCGCCCGGCCGATCGGCAGGAAGATCGCCAGGTGCGACAGGTAGGTGATCACGGTGGCGATGGCGGCGGCGACGGAGGAGATCAGGATGTCGCGGTTGTAGACGTGCGAGAGCTCGTGGCCGAGGACGGCGCGCAGTTCCCGCTCGTCCAGCATGCGGAGGATGCCGCGGGTGCAGCAGACGGCGGCGTTGCGCGGGTTGCGGCCGGTGGCGAACGCGTTCGGCTGGCGGGTCTCGGAGACGTACAGCCGCGGCATGGGCTGGCGGGCGGTGGTGGACAGCTCGCGGACGAGCCGGTAGAGGACGGGCGCCTCGACCTCGCCGACGGGGTGGGCGCGCATGGAGCGCAGCGCGATCCGGTCGGAGAAGACGTAGGCGACGCCGTTGGTGCCGAGGGCGATGACCAGCGCGATGGTGAGGCCGGCGGTGCCGCCGAACGCCCAGCCGATCGCGAGCATCAGTGCCGACAGCGCAGCGATCAGTGCCGCCGTCTTGACGCCGTTGAACCGCACTCTTCGCCGCCTCCCCGTCCAGGCCCGACATGAACGACAACGGTGTGACCAGCCCCAACGTTCCCGGGGCCGGTGCGTCCCCTTCCAGGCTAGGTCGCGGCGGAGACGGTCTGGAGGACGATCTGGGGGGCGATCGAGAGCACGACCGCGCCGGCGGCGGTGGCGGCGAGGGCGGCGCGGACGGGCCATCCGGGCAGCGGGTCGGTGAAGGGGCGGACGGGCGGGGTGAAGAGCCGGACGGCCCAGGCGAGGTAGTAGTACAGGCCGATGACGGTGTTGATCGCCATGATCACGGCGAGCCAGGTGACGCCGCCGGCGACGGTGGAGCGGAACACCACGACCTTCGCGAACAGCCCCATGACGCCGGGCGGGAGGCCGGCGAGGCAGATGAGGAAGAACGCGAGGGCGGTCGCGGTGGCGGGGCTGCGGTGGGCGAGGCCGCGGAAGCCGTCCAGGGTGTCGCGGTGGGGGCGGGCGCCGCGGAGGCCGCGCCGCGCGAACCCGATGACGACGGTGAACGCGCCGAGGTTCATGACGGCGTAAAGGGCGACGTACGCGGTGGTCGCGGCGACGGCCTCGGGGAGGCGGTGGGACCCGACCGACAGGGGCGCGAGCATGTACCCGGACTGGGCGACGGACGACCAGGCGAGCAGCCGGATCGCGGTCCGCTGGCGGAGCGCGACGAGGTTGCCGAGCGTCATGGTGAGCGCCGCGAGGACGCCGATCACCGGTCCCCACACGTGCCCGTACGCGGGCAGCCCGAGGGCGAGGACGATCGCGAGCCCGGCGAATCCGGCGGCCTTCGACACGACGGACAGGAACGCGGCGACGGGCAGCGGCGCGCCGTTGTACACGTCGGGGGCCCAGAAGTGGAACGGGACGGCGGCGACCTTGAACGCGAACCCGGCGAGGACGAGGACGGCGCCGACGGCGGCGACCGGGTCCAGGTCGGACGGGACGCGGTCGAGGGCGGGCGCGATCCGGTCGAGGTGCATGGCGCCGGTCGTCCCGTAGACCAGCGAGATGCCGAACAGCATGATCGCCGTGGAGACGACGGAGACGAGGAACAGCTTGAGCGCGGCCTCGGACGCCCGCCCGTCGTAGCGGCGGAGCCCGACGAGGGCGAACACCGGCAGCGACAGCGTCTCCAGCGCGACCAGCAGCAGGACGAGGTCGCGGGCGGCGACGAGCGTCAGGGCGCCGATCACCGCGCACAGCAGCAGGAAGTGGTACTCCCCCGCCGGGATCTCCGCGTCGGTGATCTCCTGGAGGGACAGCAGCACGACGACGAGGGCCGCGGCGAGCACGATGCCCTGGAACAGCAGGGTGAAGTCGTCGGTGACGTAGGAGCAGGAGCGGGGGCCGCCGCCGCGCAGCGAGGCGGGCACGCAGAAGGTGGCGCGCCGGTCGCCGGGCGCGAGCGCGATCACCGCGACCAGCGCGGCGCCGAGGGACCCGCCGCAGGCCAGGCCGAGGACGCGGCGCGGGGCGTCGAACGCGTCGGCGAGCAGCAGCGCGAGCGCGGCGGCGGCGACGATCAGCGGCGGCGCGATCGCCGCGTAGTCGATGCCCTGGATCATCAGCCGCCTCCGAACAGCGCGCGGACCGGCGCGGCGGTCACGTCCAGCAGGGTCTTCGGCCACAGCCCGACGAGCAGGGTGAGCGCGATCAGCGGCACCCAGGCGGCGTACTCCTGGGCGGACACCACGGCTCCCGGGGCCGCCGCGGCGGCCGGCCGCGTCCCGTGCGTGATCTTGGCGAGCATGCGCAGGAAGTAGCCGGCGGTGAGCAGCGCGCCGATCCCGGCGACCGCCATGAACGTGACGAACGCGGCGCGCGGGAGGTCGGCGTGCGGGCGGTACGCGCCGACCATCGCCAGCATCTCGCCCCAGAACCCGGCGAGGCCGGGCAGCCCGAGCGAGGCGACGGACGCGAACGTCAGCACGGACGCCAGCCGGGGCGACGTGCCGAGCATGCCGCCGCCGATCGCGTCCATGTCGGTGGTGCCCCAGCGGTCCTTCACCGCTCCGGCCAGGAAGAACAGCAGCCCGGTGATCAGGCCGTGCGCGATGTTGCCGAACAGCGCCGCGTTGATCCCGACGGGGGTGAGCGTCGCGATGCCGAGCAGGACGAACCCCATGTGCCCGACGGACGAGTAGGCGATCATCCGTTTGAGGTCGCGCTGGGCGAGGCAGGCGAGCGCCCCGTAGATGATCCCGATGACGGCGAGGAGTCCCAGCCACGGCGCCCACACCTGCGCGCCGTCCGGGGCGAGCGGCAGCGCCACGCGGACGAGCCCGTAGGTGCCCATCTTCAGCAGCACCCCGGCCAGCAGCACGGACCCGACGGTCGGCGCCTCGGTGTGCGCGTCCGGCAGCCAGGTGTGCAGCGGCCACATCGGCGCCTTCACCGCGAACCCGATCGCCATCAGCGCGAACGCGGTGATCTGGACGCCGCGGGAGACGCCGGAGCCGTGCCGCGCGGCCAGCTGGACCATGTCGAGCGTGCCCGCGTTGACGGCGACCAGCAGCATCCCGGCGAGCAGCAGCCCCGATCCGAGCAGCGTGTACAGGATGAACTTGGCCGCGGCGGCGCGCCGCCCGTCCCCGCCCCACAGCATGATCACCACGTACATGGGGATCAGGACGGTCTCGAAGAACACGAAGAACAGCACGAGGTCGAGGGCGGTGAACGTGCCGATCAGCCCGATCTCGAGGACGAGCAGCAGCGCGGTCAGCAGCCGGATCCGCCCGCCCGCCGGGGGATGCCGCAGCGTGTACAGGAAGCACAGGAACGTCAGCAGCGCGGTCAGCACGACCAGCGGCAGCGAGATCCCGTCGGCGCCGAGGTGGAACCGCAGCCCGATCGCGGGCGCCCACGCCCAGTCCGCCTGGAGCTGCGTCCGGGACGTGTCGCCGAAGTCGAACGCGGTCATCGCGGACACCGCGACGAGCAGCGTCGCGGCGGACACGCCCGTCCCGAACGCCCGGACGGCGAACCCGGTGCGCAGGAACCGGTCCGCCGGGACGAGCATCGCCAGCGCCCCGAACAGCGGGATCGCCATCATCCACAGGAAGATCACCGGAAGATCACCACCAGGGCCGTGATGACGACGACGCCCGCGAGCAGGCCCGTCAGGTACGTCTGCGGGTTGCCGTTCTGCGGGATGCGCAGCAGCCCGCCGAGCCGCCGCGCGCCCCGCCCGGCCCCGACGACGGCCGCGTCGACGCCGCGCCGGTCGAACCGCACGACCCCGCGCGCGAGAGCCCGGACGGGCCGGACGACCGCCATCGCGTACAGCTCGTCCACGTAGAAGCCCCGTGCCAACACCCTGCGCGCCGGCCCGAGGGCCCCCGACGGGTCGGACGCCGGGTCGCGGTTCCAGAGCAGGAACACCGCGCCGCCGCCGACGATCAGGAGCGCGATGCCGAGCAGCGCCGGGCCGATGTGCGGCCGCAGCTCGCCCGCTCCCAGCCCGAAGAACCCGAGGATCGCCGCCGGGACGGCCAGCGCCGCGACCGTCCACGACATGATCCTCGACGGCTCGCGGATCTCGTACGTCCCGCGCGGCTCCCCGAAGAACGCCATCAGCCAGGCCCGCATCGCGTACGCCGCCGTCAGCGCGACCGTCAGCAGCAGCCCGAGGTAGACCAGCCACGCCACCCCGGAAGGCAGCGTCCTCCAATGAGGCTGGTCCTGGTAGAGGCCGAAGGAATGGGTCATGGTGACCTCACCGGCCACGGGACCGCTGTTCAGCGGGGCGTAGGCGAACCAGCCCGCCTTGGTCGTCTCGCCGCCGTGCAGGGCGGCGTGCTGGGCGGCCTCGATGACGGAGTCCTTGCTGAACCAGCCGCTGAACGGCGGGACGCCCGCGAGCGCCGCGAACCCCACCGTCATCGACCAGAACGTGACCGGCATGCCGCGCCGGAGCCCGCCGTGGTGCGCCAGCAGCGCGGACCCGGTGGTCGCGATCACGCAGCCGGCGGCGAGGAACAACAGCGCCTTGAACGCCCCATGCGTCAGCAGGTGGAAGATCGCCGCGGACTTCGCGCCGACCGCGAGCGCGGCCCCCATCACGGCGAGCTGGCTGATCGTCGAGTAGGCGAGGACGCGTTTCAGGTCGTCCTGGGCGAGGGCCGCGAGCGCCGCGCCGACCATCGAGATCACCGCGATGACGCCGAGGACGGCCAGCGCTCCCGGCGCGGCGGCGAACGCCCCGTACAGCCGCGCGACGACGTACATGCCGGCCGCGACCATCGTCGCGGCGTGGATCAGCGCGCTGATCGGCGTGGGGCCCGCCATCGCGTCCGGGAGCCAGGTGTGCAGCGGGAACTGGGCGCTCTTGCCCGCGACGCCGGCGAGCAGCAGCAGCGCGGCGGCGGTGAGCGTCGCGTCCGGCATCGTCCAGACCCGGGTCAGGACGCCGTGGATCTCGAACGTCCGCGCGCCGAGCCCGAGCACGATGATCCCGATGAGGAACCCGACGTCGCCCAGCCGCGTCACCAGGAACGCCTTGACGGCCGCGCGGGAGTTCGCCCGCTCCTCCCAGTGGTGGCCGATCAGGAAGTACGAGCAGATGCCCATGACCTCCCAGCCGGCGTACAGGACGAGGAGGTCGCCGGCGAACACCACGAGCAGCATCGCGGCGGTGAACAGCGAGATGAACGCGGCGTACGACGAGTAGCGCCGGTCGCCGTCCATGTAGGCGACCGAGTACACCTGGACGGCGAGCGCGACGCAGCAGACCATCAGCGCGACGACCGCGGACAGGCCGTCCACCTGCAGCCCGACCCGGATCGGCACGGACCCGGTGTCGATCACCGTCAGCGTGCCCGTCCGCTCGCCGGGGTCCTGCCAGACGACGAACGCGACGACCGCCGCCAGGACCAGCGAGACGGCGACCGGCGCGCAGGCGATCAGCGCGGGGCCGTCGCGCCGCGCCGACCGTCCGCCGAGCAGCCGCCCGAGCAGCCGCCCGAGCGCGGGGCCGCCCAGCATCCCGCCGAACGCGGCGAGGAACGGCAGCAGGATCGCCAGGGACGCGAGCCAGATCACGGCGCCGCCTCCTCGACCGGCTCGGCGCCGGGCTCGGTGCCGGGTTCGGACCCGGTCTCCTCGTCCGGCGCGTCGTCGGATTCGGCCAGCTCCCGGAGCCGGTCGACGTCGACCATCCGCCGGTTCCGGTACACCAGCAGGACGATCGCGAGGCCGAGCCCGACCTCCGCCGCCGCGATCACGATCGTGAACAGGGTGAGCACCTGCCCGCCGTGCAGCCGGTCGCGGAACCGCATGTCGAACGTGACGAGGTTCAGGTTCACCGCGTTCAGCATCAGCTCGACCGACATCAGGACGAGGATGGCGTTGCGCCGCGCGAGCACCCCGTAGACGCCGACGGAGAACAGCAGCGCCGCGACGACGGTCGGGTAGGCCAGATGCATCAGCCGCGTCCCTTCCGCCTGCCGGGGAGCCGGGGGCCTATGTCGGTGCGGGACAGGACGATCGCGCCGACCAGCGAGGCCAGCAGCAGCACCGACAGCACCTCGAACGGCAGCACCCACGTGCGGAACACGCTCGCGCCGAGCTCGCTCGCCGACCCGCCGCCCGCGCGCAGCGGCATCCTCTCGTCCCGGAACCCCATGACCATGACGGTGACCAGGAGCGCGGCGGTGGCGACGGCGACCGCCGCGGCGGCCCACCGGTTGCCGGAGTCGAGGTCGGCGGAGTCGCCGATCGGCGCGCGGGTCAGCATGATCCCGAACAGCAGCAGCACGACGACCGCGCCGACGTAGATCAGCACCTGCACCCACGCGACGAACTCCGCGGTCAGCACCAGGTAGCCGCCCGCGAGCGCGCCGAACGACAGCACCAGCCACAGCGCCGCGTGGACGAGCCGCCGCGTCGTCACCACCATGATCCCGGCGCCGACGGCCACCACCCCGAGCAGCGTGAAGACGATCTCCTGGCCGCTCACGGCCCGCCTCCCGGACGGTCGGGCGGCGGGCGCCGCGCGGCCCGCGCCGCCGCCTTCTCCGCCGCCGCGACCTCCTTCGGCGGCTCGGCCGCCGGGTCGTGGGCCTGCGGCGGCGGGACCGTCCACATCCACTCCCGCAGCCGCTCCTTCTCGTGGGTCAGCTCCGCGATGTCGTACTCGGAGTACTCGAACTCCGGCGACCAGAACAGCGCGTCGAACGGGCACACCTCGATGCAGATCCCGCAGTACATGCAGAGGGCGAAGTCGATCGCGAACCGGTCGAGGACGTTGTGGACGCGGGGCCGCCCCCCGCCCTCGGCGGGGACGGTCTCCTTGTGCGAGTCGATGTAGATGCACCAGTCGGGACACTCGCGCGCGCAGAGCATGCACACGGTGCAGTTCTCCTCGAAGAGCGCGATCACCCCCCGGCTGCGCGGGGGCAGATCGGGCTGCACCTCGGGGTATTGACGCGTGATGGAGCGCCGCGTCATAGTCCGCAACGTGACGGCCAGCCCCTTGGCCAGCCCACCTCCTGGCAACCGTCCCACGCGCAACATGATTGCGTACGAAACGCCGCGGTGGAACGCGGCGGGTTCGGCGTTCGTCGGACGATACGCGGGCACCCGCGGCCCGCGCTCCTGTACGCCTGCGGGCAAGGAGGACATGTGAGCCACCATGCGGACGGACAGTACGACCACGGAGCCGACCACGCCCGCCCGCAGTCCTCCACGCCTTCGGGCGCCACACCGCCGGGCGGGACGCCCGTACAGGGGACGCCGCCGGGCGGTATGCCGGTCCATCGCACCACCAAGCCGGACGGTTTCACGCCGCCGCGCGGCTCCTCGCTGCCGCCGCGTCCGCCCGTTCCGCCGCGCCCGGCCGCCGTCCCGCCCCATCCGGCCGCGCCGCCGTCTCCCTCCGCACCCCGACCGCCTTCCGCGCCCCGCCCGCCTTCCGTGCCGCGTCCGGTGCCGCCAGCGCGTCCCGTCCCGCCGGCGCGTCCCGTCCCGCCGCCAGGACGGCCGGACGCGTCCCCGACCTGGGGTTCCGGGGGGTATCCGCTGCCGCCGCTGCGTCCCGTGCCGCCGCTCCCGCCGCCGCCCGCGGAGCCGAACGGCGTGCTGTGGGCGATCATGCCGTTCCTCACGCTCGGGTTCGCGACGCCCGTGACGTTCCTCTACGCCGCCGTCAAGCGCGGCTCGTGGAACCACGGGGCCGCCGCGGCCGGCTACGGGGTCGGCCTGGTGACGGTGCTCGCCGCGCTGAGCAGCGGGAACATCCTGCTGATCGCGCTCGGCACGATCCTGCTGCTGACGCTGTGGCCCGCGGGCACGGCGCACGCGTTCGCCGTCCGGCGTCAGGTGTACCCCCGCGAGGTCCCGCGCAGCCACAACAACGAGAACGCCGTCGAGTACGCCAAGTACCGGCGGAACCTGCGCGCCGACGCCCGCGCGATCGCGGCCGACGACCCGGCCCTCGCGCACGAGCTGCGAATCGGCCGCCCCGACGTCCCGCGCGCCTACGACGACGGCGGCCTCGTCGACGCCAACCACGCCCCGGTGGAGATCATCGCGGCGCTGCCGGGGATGACGGAGGAGCTGGCCGAGCGGGTCGTCGCGCACCGGGACGAGCACGGCACGTTCGTGTCCGTCGAGGAGATGGCCGTGGACTGCGATCTGCCGCCCGCGATCATGCCGCAGCTCTCCGAGTACACGATCTTCCTTCCCTGATCTTCCGCCGATCCCGATCCGCTGTCGGCCCGGTGCGCTAGAAAGGGACGGCTGCCGCTCCCCGCCTCCGGAGGCCACCGTGCCCGATCCCGCCCCCGCCGCACCCGACGACCTCGACGACCTCGACCAGGAGGAAGAGGGCGCGGCCCACAGCTGCTGCCTGTTGGAGTTCTCGATGGGCTCCGGAGGCGCCCCCCAGGGCGACATCTTCGTCGGCACGTCCGTCGCCGACCTCGCCGCCGCCTTCGCCGGCCACTACGACGGCCGCGGCGCCGACTCCAACCTCGTGATGCGGTGCGGCGCGCTCCTGCACCTGTGGGTCGTCCAGGAGGGCGTGATCGTCGAGGGCGTCGACCTGCGCCCTTACCTGCGGACGGGCGACGCGCGGTGCGACGAGGCGCTTGCGGAGACCATCGCCGCGCAGCGGCGGGACGACGACCTGTGGGACGTCCTCGACCGGGTCATGGACCCCTACGACTTCGACGAGGCCCGCGCGCTGCCACTGCTGGCGCACGTCCTCGACCTGCACGAACGGAGCGAGGCCGGGGACGCCGACGCGGGCTCGCGCCTCGACCGGATCCTGGAGGACGCCGAGGCGGGGAAGGCGCCGGCGTCCCACGGCGGGGTGGCGGTCGAGCGGCTCGACCTCGACTGGGACGCCGTCGCCGCCGCGGCGCCGCCCCTCCGGGAGCCGGTGCTGCGGGCCGGACGGGTGCGCGTCCGCTGGGCTTCCGACGACCTCATGGAGGACCACACCTACCTCGACGACTGGGGCGAGGAGTGGGTCGAGCCCCTCCATATCGGGGCGAACGACCTGGAGAACGGCGACGGCTGACGGCCGGCGCGGGCGGGTGACCCGACGGTTCCCGGACGGAGAACGGAGGTCAGGCGAAGGCGACCTTGAGGACGCCGGTCAGCGCGAGCTGCGCCAGCGACAGCGGCACGAGCCACGCCCACGCGAGTTTCTGCAGCTGGTCCTCGCGCATGCGCGGGTAGCTGACCCTCAGCCAGATCACGCAGAACGCCAGCACGGCGACCTTGAGCAGCGTCCAGAGCCAGCCCAGCTCGGTGTCCAGGAACGGGCCCTTCCAGCCGCCGAGGAACAGCACGGCCGTCAGCGCGCACAGCACCACGATCCCGGCGTACTCCGCCAGGATGAACAGCGCGAACCGCAGCCCGCCGTACTCGGTGTACGGGCCGAAGATGATCTCCGAGTCGGCGACCGGCATGTCGAACGGCGGGCGGCGCAGCTCGGCGAGGCCCGCGACGAAGAACACCACCGCGCCGATCGCCTGCCACGGCAGCCACCACCAGCGCCATTCGCCGACGATGCCCTGCAGCGACAGCGTGCCCGCCGCCATCGCCACCGACGACGCCGCGAACACCATCGGCAGCTCGTAGGACATCAGTTGCGCGGCGACCCGGATCCCGCCGAGCAGCGCGTACTTGTTCGCGCTCGCCCAGCCCGCCATGATCGCGCCGATCACGCCGATGCCCATCACCGCGAGCGCGAAGAACACCCCGACGCCGAGGTCCAGCGCGACCTGCCCGCCCGGCCCGACCGGCACCACGATCAGCACCAGCAGGTACGGGACGAGCGCGACGCCCGGCGCCAGCTTGAACACCCACCGGTCGGCGTCGCGCGGGACCACGTCCTCCTTCTGCGCGAACTTCACGCCGTCCGCGACGAGCTGCGCCCAGCCGTGGAAACCGCCCGCGTACATGGGGCCGAGGCGGCCCTGCATGTGCGCCATCACCTTGTGCTCGGCCTGCCCGACCAGCAGCGGCAGCAGCGCGAACGCCGCCGCGACCAGCACCAGCTTCCCGATGATCTCAAGCATCCGGGCCCCGCTCCCGCGGCGGGCGCCGCGCGTCCGGCTCGTCCGGCTCCTGCGGCGGGCGGCCCGCGGTCCGGCGGCGCTCGGCCACCTCCGCCCACGGGCCCTCGTCGGGCACGCCGGGCGGGCGGACGCGGCGGCGGCTCGGCGCGCCGTGCCCGGACTCGCCGGGCTCCTTCGCGCCCGGCCACGGCTTCGCGACCCGCGCCGCCAGCACGAAGTCCTTGCGCAGCGGATGCCCCTCGAACCCGTCCGGCAGCAGCAGCGGGACGAGGTTCGGGTGCCCCTCGAACCCGATGCCGAACATCTCGGCCGTCTCCCGCTCGTGCCACGCCGCGCCCCGGAAGACGCCGGTCGCGGTCGGCAGCGACGGCGCGTCCCGCGGCACCCGCGTCCGGACGAGGAGGTGGTGGCGCCGCTCCAGCGAGTAGACGTGGACGACGACGGCGAACCCCTCGTCGAGCTCGTCCACGCCGGTCAGCCAGTCGAAGAAACCGCAGGCCAGGTCGTCGCGGGCGAAGGTGAGCGCCTCCACCCAGCGGTCGGCCGGCACGCCGACGGACAGCCCGCCGGCGGTCTCCTCGGTCGTCACGCCGTCGCCGAACCGGTCCGTCCAGGCGGCGGCGAGCTCCGCGGGGGCGCTCACCGGTCCCGCCCGATCTCGTCGTCGTTCCCGTCGTCGGCGAGCCCCGGGATGATCGACGGGTCGTGCTCGTCCCGGCGCCGCCGCTGCGGTTCGGCGGCGGGCTCGTGCTCGGTGGCCGGGATCGGCCGCGTCTCGTCGTCGGGCCGGGCCATGCCGGGCTCCGGTTCCGGTTCCGGTTCGGCGGCGGGCAGCGGCCTGGTGTCGCCCTCGGCGGGCGGCGCATCGACTTGCGGTTCGACGGGCGGTACGGGGCGCGTCTCGTCGTCCGGACGCACCGCCGCGGCCTCGGTCTCGGGCGCCGGGACGGTCGGCGGCTCGGCGGGCGGAAGCGGGCGTGTCTCGTCGGCGGCCCGCGGTTCGGCGTCCGGCGCGGGCGCGGGCGCGTCGACCGGCGGCGGAACGGGACGCGTCGTATCCGAAGCGGACGGCTCGTCCGGCGCAGATGGCTCTTCGGACGCGGATGGCTCTTCCGGCGCGGGGGGCTCGGCGGGCGGCGGCTGGAGGGGGCGGCGCAGGACGGTGGCCGAGAACGGCCGCGGCGCGGGCGGCGGGCTCATCGGGTCGCCGCCGTCGTAGCGGTCGCCGAGCGACTCGGCGGCGATCTTCTCCTGGAGGTGGACGATGCCCTGCAGCAGCGCCTCGGGGCGCGGCGGGCAGCCCGGCACGTACACGTCCACCGGGATGATCTGGTCGACGCCCTTGGTGACGCAGTAAGAGTCCCAGTACGGGCCGCCGCAGTTGGAGCAGGCGCCGAACGAGATCACGTACTTCGGCTCGGGCATCTGCTCGTACAGCCGGCGGACGGCGGGCGCCATCTTGTCGCTGACGGTGCCGGACACGACCATCAGGTCGGCCTGGCGGGGGCCGGGCGCGAACGGGATGACGCCGAGCCGGATGAAGTCGTGCCTGCTCATCGAGGTGGCGATGAACTCGATCGCGCAGCAGGCCAGGCCGAAGTTGAAGACCCACAGCGAGTAGCGGCGGCCCCAGTTGAGCACGAACTTGACCGGCTTGGGGGCGAGCCGCGACAGCGGTCCGACGCTCGGCGGCGGGAGATCGATGGTGCCCACGCATGCATTGTTACAGCCCGGACGGGCCCTGCCGGAGGCCTCGGGCGCCGAGCCGCCGGCTCAGAGCGGGCACGGCCGGAGGTTCAGAGAGGGCACGGCCGGCGGCTCAGAGCCAGGACAGGACGCCCTTGCGGCCCGCGTAGAGGAGCCCGACGGCGAGGAAGCCCAGGAAGACGAACATCTCGCCGAGCGTGGTGGCGCCGTAGCCGGGGGCGGAGAAGACCGTCGCCCAGGGGAAGAGGAACACGGCGTCCACCGCGAAGACGACGTACAGGTAGGCGAAGACGTAGTAGCGGATGTAGGAGTGCGCCCAGCCGTCGCCGACCGGGTCGACGCCGCACTCGTAGGTGGTGAGCTTCTCCACAGTCGGGCGGTGCGGACGGAGCATCCGGTTCGCGGCGAGGCCGCCGCCGACGATGCCGCCGCCGGCGATCACCAGCGCGGCAAGCGCGACATATGAGTCGAAATAGTTATGCACCGCCACCCTCCCGTCCGCGTCCAAGCAAGTATCCCCGAAAGGGGCGTGCGGAGTGTGGCGTCGTACCTCCACCTCGGTGGATCACAATGCCATCGTTTTGCTGCACACTAGGGAATGCATTGGGGTCAGTTGACCTGGAAGGACGTGACCGGATGAGCAACCCTCCGCCGAACCCGGGCTGGGAGAACCCGGGTGGTGCCTCCTGGCCGCCTCCGCCGCCGCCTGCGGGGCCCGGCGCTTCCCCTGGTCCGGGCGGCCCCGGCTACCCGGGTGGCCAGGGCATTCCGGGCGCTCCGGGCGGTCCCGGCGCGCCGCCGCCCGGCGGGTATGGCGGTCCCGGCGGCCCCGGCACGCCGCCGCCGTTCTTCCCGCCGCCCCCCGGCCCCACCGGGCCGATGGGTCCCGGCATGCCGCCGCCCAAGCGCAGCAGCGGCCCGCTGATCGCGGCGCTCGTCGGCGGCGCGGTCGTGGTGATCCTCCTCATCGGCGTCGTCGTGTTCGTGGTGGCGGCCAACGGCGGCGGCAAGTCGCCCGAGGAGAAGCTGAAGGCCGCGGCCGACTCCATGGCCGCCGAGCGCGTCGTCGGGCTGAAGGGCGACTTCGGCGGCGGCGCCGACAACATCGAGGGCCAGCTCGACGTGACCAAGGGCGGCCGCGCGACCGGCCCGGTCACCTGGAACAGCGACAGCGTCACGCTGCTGTCGGCCGACGGCAAGCTGTTCCTGAAGGCCGACGCCTCGTACTGGCGCGACCAGATCGAGAGCACCGAGGGCACGCCGTACTACCTCGGCAGCGGGCAGCAGTGGGGCCGGCTGAGCGCCGACAAGCTCGACATCGACTTCAAGCAGGAGCTGTCGCCGACCGCGCTCGCGGCCAAGCTGCGCGCCGCCGCGACCGCCAAGGTCAAGCCGCTGAAGACGACCTGGGCCGGCAAGAAGGCGCTGAAGTTCACCACCTTCACCTCGACGCTCTACATCACCGACGCCGACGACGCGCAGCTGCTGCGCTACGAGGCGACGACGCCGCGGGTGGCGCTGGACGTGACGCCGAAGTCCTCGTCCGAGGCGTCCACGGTCATCTCCACCATGCGGACCAGCATGGGCGACCTGAAGAACTCGTTCGACGCGTCGGCGCGCCCGTCGGTCGACGAGTGGAAGAAGGGCGGCTGCAACAGCAACTCCGGCTGCACGGTCGAGGCCAAGATCCGCCCGCCGTACGGGGCGTCCACCCCGGTGACGGTCGACGTCCGGTTCAACATCACCGCCGGCACGCTGACCGGCAAGGACCTCGGCAACTGCACCGACACCATCACGATGAACGACTCGAGCTCGGTGTGGGCGAGCTGCCGGATCGCGACCGCGGCGTGGCAGAGCTGGGCCAAGTCCACCGGCGGCACCTTCTACAAGCACGCGCAGTACAAGGTGATCGGCGCCACTCCGTCGGAGGTCGCCTCGCTGCAGAGCGGGCTCGACAGCGAGTGAGCCCGCAGGTCGGGGCGGGCGGCGCGGAGGCCGGCCGCCCTGGCCGATGTGGTGTTATGCCCGGCGATGCACGGTTTCCGGTCCGGCCGCTCGCATCGTCGGGCATCCTTATGGCTTGTGAGCGCTGATCAGGACGACCCTTCTCCGGAGTCCGAACCTGCCCGGCCCGCACCGGACGACGTCCTCGTCGCCGGCGGCCCGCCCCGGACCGCACCCGCCACGCCGCCGCCGTCGCCGGCCGCGCCGCAGGCTCCCGGCGCCACCGCGCCGGACGGCCTCCCGCACCACGGCCCGGGCGCCGGCATGCCCGCACAGG
>NZ_WBMR01000109.1 GCF_008923365.1 Actinomadura montaniterrae | reverse complement strand
CCGGCCGCGCCGGGCGCGGCCGGGTTCCCCCGGCCCGGCGCGGCCGTGCGGCCGAGGTTCCGCTGGTGGTGGCCGGACGGGCTGGTCGACCCCGCCGAGATCCGCCGCGAGATCGACCAGATGGCCGACGCCGGGTTCGGCGGCGGCGAGATCTCCGCCGTCCACCACAGCATCAAGGACGCGTCCGTGCTGGACCCGGCGGGGCACGGCTGGGGGACGGCGGCGTGGGTCGCCGGCGTCGAGGCCGCCCTCGACCAGGCGGACCGGCGCGGCCTGACCGTGGACCTGACGATCGGCCCGGCGTGGCCCGCAGCCGTCCCGACGATCACGCCGGACGACGACGCCGCCGTGCAGGAGCTGGCCTACGGGACGGCGGCGGTCGCGGGCGGCGCCACGCACGACGGCCCGGTGCCCGAGCCCGTCGCGGCGGCCGCGAAGGGCGTGACGAAGCGGACCCTCGTCGCCGTCCACGCCGTGAAGATCGACACGGCGAACGCGACCCGCAAGGAGACCGGGCTCGACTTCGCCTCCTTCACCGACCTCACCGACCGGGCGAAGGACGGCCGGATCACCTGGACGGCCCCGGCCGGCGGCGACTGGCTGCTCTTCTCGTACTGGCGGCGCGGCAGCGGGCAGCAGCCCGAAGGCGGCCCGCACAGCAGCCCCGACTCCTGGGTCGTCGACCACTTCAGCAAGGCGGGCACCCGCGCGGTCACCGCGTTCTGGGAGGCGCGGCTGCTCACCCCGCGCGTCCGCAAGCTGATCAAGAAGGCCGGCGGGACGCTGTTCGAGGACTCGATCGAGCTGGAGACGCCCGCCCTCAACTGGACCCCGGACCTGCCCGCCGAGTTCAAGCGGCGGCGCGGCTACGACCTCGCGCCGTACCTGCCGGTGATCGTCCTGAACAAGGAGAACACCGTCTACAGCTACGAGGCGGACCGCACCGCGCAGGCGCGGCACGACTTCTGGCTGACGGTCTCCGACCTGCTGAACGAGTACCACTTCGAGGCGCTGCGGACGTGGGCGCACTCGGTCGGCCTGGAGCTGCGCGCCCAGCCGTACGGGCTGTCGACGGACGCGATCCGGTCCGCGGCGATCCTGGACGTCCCGGAGGGCGAGTCGCTCGGGTTCAAGAACCTGGACGACTACCGCGCGCTCGCCGGAGGCCGCGACATGGCGGGCCGGGAACTGCTGTCCTGCGAGGCCGGGGCCTACCAGGGCGGCGCGTACAACACCACGTGGGACAAGCTGCTGCGCACCATGGGCGGCGCCTACGCGGCCGGGCTCAACCAGACCGTGTTCCACGGGTTCTCCTACGCGACCGCGCCCGGCGCGGCGTGGCCCGGGTTCGCGGCGTTCACCCCGTACAACGGCGGCATCGGGTTCGCCGAGTCGTGGGGGCCGCGCCAGCCGACGTGGCGGCACGCCCCCGACATCGCCGCGTACCTCGGGCGCGTCCACCAGACGATGCGCGCCGGCAAGAGCCGCATCGACGTCGCGGTGTTCCGGCAGAAGGGGTACACCAAGACCGGCATCGGCGCCGGCTGGTTCACCAAGTACGGCGTCCCGCTCGGCTGGACGCACCAGATGATCAGCGCGCCGCTGCTGGACCTGCCGTCGGCGAAGGTCCGCGACGGGCGGCTCGCCCCCGACGGCCCCGCCTACCAAGTGCTCTTCGTCGAGGGCGACCGCTTCAACGGCAACGCGTGCACGCTGCCGCTCGACACCGCCCGCACCATGCTGAGGTTCGCCAAGGCGGGCCTGCCGCTGATCTTCCTCGGCGACTGGTCGGCCGCGACGGTCCCGGGCATCCCGAAGGACGGGGAGAACGACGCGCTCCGTGCCGTCATCAAGGAGATGTTCGCGCTACCACGCGTGAAGAACGTCGCGGTGGAGACCGACGTGCAGGGCGCGCTCGACGCGCTCGGCCTGCGGCCCGAGGCGAGCTACGCGCAGAGCTCCACCCTGCTCAACGCCCACCGGCGGGACGGCCGCGTCGACTACTTCTACCTGTGCAACGGCAAGCACGCCGAGACGGTGAAGCCGCCGGTCGCCGCGATCGACCACGAGGTGTCGTTCACCCGCGCCGACCGCAAGGCCGTCCCGTACCGGCTGGACCTCTGGACGGGCGAGACCGAGCCGGTCGCGGTCTACAAGGCCGACGGCGACACCGTCACGGTCCGGATCGCGCTCCAGCCGTCCGAGGCGACCGTGATCATCCTGGCGCGCGGCGGGCACCACCCGTCCGCGACCGCCTCGCAGGCCGAGGTCCGGGTGGACGGGCAGCGGCTCGTCGCCCGCGCGACCGCCGCCGGCGCCTACGCGACCACGCTCGCGGACGGCCGCACGGTCACGACCGCGATCGGCGCCGTCCCCGCCGCGCAGACCCTCACGAGCTGGCGGCTGCGCGTCGAGGACATGACCCCGGACGGCACGAAGAGCCACGACCTGGCGCTCGACGCCCTCAAGGCATGGCCGGACATCCCCGAGCTCGCGGACGTCTCCGGCATCGGCACCTACACCACGACCGTGACGTGGGACGGCGGCGCCGGTGCCGTCCTGGACCTCGGCGAGGTCTTCGACACCTGCCGGGTGTCGGTGAACGGGCGCCGCGTCCCGCCGGTCAGCGTGCTGTACCCGGCCGTGGACATCGGCCCCTACCTGCGGCGCGGCGCCAACACCATCGAGGTCGAGGTGGCCACGACGCTGAACAACCGGCTGCGGGTGTCCGACCCCGGCGTGTACGGCGGCGCGTCGCGGCAGGCGTACGGGCTGATCGGGCCGGTCCGGCTCGTCCCGTACGGCGAGGCGGTGATCCGCACCCGCTGAGCCGGCCCCGAGAACGCGTGCGGGAGGGCGTTGGCCCGCCCTCCCGCACCTGAACCCCCGTCAACCCCGTCCCGCACACGGACCGGAATCCGAGGAATCCATGCACACCAGCGTATCCAGGCGGCGCATCGCCGCTCTCACCTTGGGAATGTCCGCCCTCCTCGCCGCCCAGGCCGTCCCGGCCGCTGCCGCCCCGGCCCACGGGCATGACGCGGCGCCGTGGAAGCGGTACGTCCTGTCGCCGTCGTCGCGGACGGTCCGCCCCGTCGCCGTCTACAACACCAGCGGCGACGTCACGAACCCGTCCGCCGTCCTCAAGGGGCAGAAGACCACCCTCAGCGGCGCCGGGTCGTACGTCACGCTCGACTTCGGCAAGGAGGTCGGCGGCCTCACCACCCTGCACTTCGCCGGATCGGACGGCGCGCAGCAGGTCGGGCTGGCGTTCAACGAGTCGTCCGCCTACGTCGCCACCGACAGCGACGCCTCCACCGGCGGCCCGCGCAGCCGCGACGGCGCCCTCACCGCCGACGTGGACGGCCGCACCACCTACACCACGCCGGAGAAGTACCTGCGCGGCGGCTTCCGCTACCTGACGATCTTCATGCAGTCCGGCGGGAGCGTCGACCTCGACGGGGTGTCGCTGCACTACACGCCCGCGCCGCAGGTGAAGGACCCGTCCAAGTACGCGAACTACTTCTACTCCAGCGACGACCTGCTGAACCGGATCTGGTACGCGGGCGCCTACACCGTCCAGCTGAACACGATCTCGCCGAAGACGGGCCGCGTGTGGGAGGCGCCGGCGGCGCTGTGGGACAACACCGGCGACATCGGCTCCGGCGCGTCCATCCTCGTGGACGGCGCCAAGCGGGACCGGACGGTCTGGCCCGGCGACCTCGGCGTCGAGATCCCGTCCGCGTACGCGGCGTTCGACGACACCGCGTCCGCCCGCAACTCGCTCGACGTGATCTACCAGCACCAGCGCGACACCGGTGAGCTGCCCTACGCCGGGCCGGAGCTGAACAAGTACGGCTCGGACACCTACCACCTGTGGACCCTCGCCGCGAGCTGGGACTACTACAAGTACACGGGTGACGCGCGCTGGGTCTCCGGGATCTGGGACCGGTACAAGAAGGCCGTCGACTACAGCTCCGCGAAGGTCGACGCGAACGGCCTGCTGTCGATCACCGGCACGTCCGACTCCGTCCGGATCCTCGCCAAGGGCGAGAACCTCATCGCGAACGTGCTGCTGTGGCGCGTCCTCGACACCGGTGCGCAGCTCGCCCGCACCCAGGGCGACGACGGCCTGGCGGCGTCCTACGCCCAGCGCGCCGCCGCGCTGCGCACCGCGATCAACGCCAACTTCTGGGACGACGCCGCGGGCGCGTACAAGTTCTACCCCAACAACGCCATCCACCCGCAGGACGGCAACTCGCTCGCCGTCTGGTACGGCCTGGCCGACCAGGCCCAGGCCCGCCGGATCAGCGCCGAGCTGAAGGGCAACTGGAACGAGGTCGCCTCCACCGCGCCGGAGAACAAGGGCAACCCGGGCGTCTTCTCCGGATCGATGGAGGTCAACGCGCACTTCGCCGCCGGCGGGAAGGCCGCCGACCAGGCCGGCGTCGACATCATCCGGCGCGAGTGGGGCTACATGCTGAGCAACCCGCAGGGGACCGGCAGCACGTTCTGGGAGTCGTACCGCAACCCCGGCGACGGCTGCGTCTTCTGTAGCTCCTACACGAGCCTCGCGCACGCCTGGGCGACCGGGCCCGTCACGGCGCTGACCTTCGGCGTCCTCGGCCTGAACCCGACCGGGACGGGCGGGCGGTCGTTCGACTTCGTCCCGCACACCGCCGACCTGACCTTCGCGCAGGGCCGCATCACCACAACGCTCGGCGCGGTGGACGGTTCCTGGAAGGTCGCCAAGGGCGCTTACACCGCGAAGCTGAAGGCGCCGCGCGCCGCGACGGGACGCGCAGGCGTGCCGACGTTCGGCGAGCGGATCAAGGTCCGGGTCGACGGGCACCTCGTGTGGGACGGCACTCGCGCGCTGGTGAAGGGCGTCCGCACCGACGGCGAGTACGTCTACGTCGACGGCCTGCACGGGAACCACACCATCCGGAGCGAGCGGGCATGACCGGCGCCCTGAATCGCAGGGCGTTCCTCGGCACGGCGGGCGCCGCTTCGGCGGCGCTCGCCCTCCCCGCCCTGCCCGCACCGCCCGCCCGCGCGGGCACCGTCCGGGTCTCGCCGAAGCCGATGCTCGCGCCGTTCCCGCTCGCGGACGTCACGCTGCTGGACGGCCCGTTCCGCGCGAACATGGCCCGGACCTGCAGCTATCTGAAATTCGTCGACGCCGACCGGCTCCTGCACACCTTCCGGCTGAACGTGGGGCTGCCGTCGTCGGCGCAGCCGTGCGGCGGCTGGGAGGCGCCGGACGTCCAGCTGCGCGGCCACTCCACCGGGCACCTGCTGTCGGCGCTCGCCCAGGCGCACGCGAACACCGGCGACGACGCGTACGCGGCCAAGGGCCGGTACATCGTCGGTGAGCTGGCGAAATGCCAGGCGGCGTCGCCGTCGGCCGGGTTCGGCGCCGGGTACCTGTCGGCGTTCGAGGAGACCGTCTTCGACCAGATGGAGGCGGGCGGCCACCCCTGGGCGCCGTACTACACCCTCCACAAGATCATGGCCGGGCTGCTCGACCAGTACCGGCTGAGCGGCAACGCGCAGGCGCTGACCATGCTCAAGGGGATGGCCGCGTGGGCGGGGACCCGCACCGGCAGGCTGACCGCCGACCAGATGCAGAAGGTGCTCGGCGTCGAGTTCGGCGGCATGAACGACGTGCTCGCCGAGCTGTACCAGGTCACCGGCGACCCCGAGCACCTGGCGACCGCCCGCCGCTTCGACCACGAGGCGGTCTTCGGGCCGCTCGCCGCGCGCACCGACGCCCTCGACGGCCTGCACGCCAACACCCAGATCCCGAAGATCGTCGGAGCGGTGCGCGAGTACGAGGCGACCGGCGAGACCCGCTACCACGACATCGCCGCCTATTTCTGGGACACGGTCGTCCATCACCATTCCTACGTGATCGGCGGGAACAGCAACAACGAGCTGTTCGGCCCGCCCGGCGAGATCGCCTGCCGGCTCGGCTCCGACACCTGCGAGAACTGCAACTCCTACAACATGCTGAAGCTCTCGCGGCTGCTGTTCCTGCACGACCCGTCCGAGTCGGCCTACATGGACCACTACGAGTGGACGCTGCTCAACCAGATGCTCGGCGAGCAGGACCCCGACTCCGAGCACGGTTTCGTCACCTACTACACCGGCCTGTTCCCCGGCTCGCAGCGCGAGGTCAAGGGCGGGCTGAAGGCGGCGCCCGGCAGCTACAGCTCCGACTACGACAATTTCTCCTGCGACCACGGAACGGGAATGGAGACGGCGACGAAATTCGCCGACAGCGTCTATTTCCATTCCCGTGACGAACTGTACGTGAACCTGTTCATCCCGTCCGAGGTGACGTGGCGGGAACGCGGGATCGGGATCCGGCAGGAGACCGGATACCCGCACACCGACCGGACGCGGCTGACGGTGACGTCCGGCTCTTCCCGGTTCACGCTGAAGATCCGGGTGCCGGGCTGGCTCGGCGCGCGCGGCGCCCGGGCCCGGATCCGGGTGAACGGCGCGGCCGTCCCGGTGCAGGCCCGGCCCGGCTCGTACACCGCGATCGAGCGGCACTGGAAGCGCGGCGATGTCGTGGACGTCGCGATGCCGATGGCGCCCGTCTGGCGGAAGGCGCCCGACAACCCGTGCGTCCAGGCCGTCAGCGTCGGCCCGGTCGTGCTGGCGGGAGAGTACGGCGACCGGACGCTCAACGCGTTCCCCGCGATCGAGCCGCGCTCCCTGCAGGCCGACCTCAGCGCCCCGCTGAACTACACCGCGTCGGCGGACGGCGCGACCGTGAAGCTGAAACCGTTCTCCGAAGTCCAGCACGAGCGCTACACCGTGTACTGGGCGACGCCCGCGCCGCGCCGCAAGCCCGCGCTGCTGGCGCACTTCCCGCTCACCGGCCGGAGCCTGGCCGACGCGACGGGCCGATGGCCGGACGCGTCGCTCGTGTCCGGCGCGTCGTGGGCCGATGACGGCGGCGCCGTCGCGCTCGACGGGACGGGCGGCCATATCGCGCTGCCCGCCGGGCTCCTCTCCGGCCTCGACGCGCTGACCGTCTCCGTCTGGCTGAACCTCGACACGGTCGCGAACAACACGCGGGTGTTCGACCTCGGCTTCAACAAGACGACGTACTTCGCCGTCATCGCCCGCACCGGGTCGGCCAAGGCCCGCTTCACCATGAAGATCACCGGCATGGACGGCGAGGACTACGCCGACGCGCCGTCCGCCCTCCCCGCCGGCGCCTGGACCCACCTCGCCGTCACCGCCGGAAGCGGATCGGCGGTCCTGTACGTCGACGGCGTTCCGGCCGGACGCAACGACGCCCTCGTCATGAGCCCCCTCGCGCTCGGCGCGACCACGCACAACTACCTCGGCCGCTCCCAGGACACCCGCAACCCGGCCATGGACGGCCAGGTCACCGGCTTCCGCCTCTACAACCACGTCCTGACGGCCGACGAGATCGCCTCCCTGCACGCGCAGGGCCGTTCCTAGGAGAATCCCCCTTGCGCAATCCGATGCGCGGCCTCGCGGCCGCAGCGGTGACCGCCGTCCTGCCGCTCACCCTCCTCGCCCCGCCGGCGCACGCCGACGCCCGCGCGGACGTCACCGGCCTGCGGGCCGACGACCTGTCCCGGGCGCTCGGCATCGACGACACCACCCCGCCCCTCACCTGGCAGCTGCGCGGCGGCCGGAACACCGCGCAGACCGCGTACCAGATCCAGGCCGCCACCAGCGAGAAGGCGCTGCACCGGAGCCGCCCCGACCTGTGGGACTCCGGCCGCGTCGCCTCCGCCGCCCAGCGCGCCGACTACGCCGGCAGGGCGCTCGGCAGCCGCACCCGCGTGTACTGGCGCGTCCGCGTGTGGACGGGCCCGAAGGCGTCCGGCTGGTCGTCGCCGTCCTGGTTCGAGACGGGCCTCACCGCGCAGAGCGACTGGCAGGGCCGCTGGATCGGCCAGAAGGACTGGCAGACCAGCACCAAGAAGCCCGACCCGATCGTGGTGAAGCTGCCGAAGACCACCGCCCGGTACGTCCGCCTCGACGTGACCAAGCTCGGCCTGCCCATGGTCGAGCAGGTGCCGGACGAGACGTACCGGCTCCAGCTCGCCGAGCTGGAGGTCCGCGACTCCGCCGACCCCGGCACGAACCTCGCCGCCGGGAGGACCGTCACCGCGTCCGACAACGGCGGCAACGTCAACCGCAAGTGGGGCACCCGCTACCTCACCGACGGGACGGAGACGACGAACCAGGAGTTCGCCGGCTGGTCCAGCTCCGCCTTCACCAAGGCGGACGTCTCCGACAAGCCGCTGACGCTGACCGTCGACCTCAAGGACGCCAAGGCGTTCGACGAGGTCCTGCTGTTCCCGCGCACCGACCAGCCCGCCGAGGGCGGGAAGGTCCCGTACGCGCCCGCCGACTTCACCGTCGGGACGTCCGACGCCGCCGACGGGGCGTTCGAGAACCGCGCGACCGTCACCGGGCAGGAACCGCCGCAGTCGCCGATCCCCGAGGCGCTGCCCATCTTCGCCAAGGACTTCGCGCTGCCGCGCGGCGTCCGCGACGCTCGCCTCTACGTCGCCGGGCTCGGCGTCTACGAGGCGCGGCTCAACGGCCGCCGCATCGGCGACGCCGAGCTCGAACCCGCCAACACCGCCTACGCCAAGCGCGTCCAGTACGCCACGTACGACGTCACGAAGATGCTGCGGCCCGGCGGCAACACGCTCGGCGTCGAACTCGGCAACGGCAGCGCCAACGTGATCTCCACGCCCGACCGGTACCGCAAGTTCGCCGGCACGATCAGCGACCCCAAGCTGATGGCGCAGCTCGAGGTCACCCTCGCCAACGGCCAGGTCGTGCGGGTCGCCAGCGACGGGACGTGGAAGACCGTCCTCGGGCCCGTCACCTTCTCCAACTGGTACGGCGGCGAGGACCACGACGCCCGCCGCGAGCGCCCCGGCTGGGACCGGCCCGGCGCGTCCCGCTCCGGCTGGGAGGACGCCGTCCCCGTGTCCGCGCCCGGCGCGCTCAGCGCGCGCGAGACCGAACCCGTCCGCGTCGTCGAGACGCTCCCCGGCAAGCAGGTCGGCTCCGGCGACGGCTACCAGGTGTTCGACGTGGGCCGCGTCATCGCCGGACGCCCCGAGATCACCGTGACCGCGCCCGCCGGCACCGCCGTGCGCGTCTACCCGTCCGAGAGCCTCAAGGACGGCCGCGCGAACCAGTCGATCAGCAACGTCGGCGCGCCGATCTGGGACCAGTACACGACCCGCACCTCCGGCGCCGAGACCTGGCATCCGCAGTTCTCCTACCACTCCTTCCGGTACCTGGAGGTCCGCGGCCTGCCCGCCGGCGCGACGGTCACCGTCCGCGGGCAGGCGCTCCGCAACGACACCGCGTCCGCAGGCACGTTCACCTCGTCCAACGACCTCGTCAACGGGATCCACGGGCTGATCAGGCGCGCCATCGAGAACAACATGCAGGGCATCCTCACCGACTGCCCGAGCCGCGAGAAGCTCGGCTGGCTGGAGCAGGACCACCTCGTCGGCGACGCCCTCGCCGCCAACTACGACGTACACGCGCTGCTGCGCAAGATCGTCCAGGACATGGCGGACGCGCAGACCGACACCGGCCTCATCCCGTCCACCGTGCCGGACTACACCGTCCTCGCCGGCGCCTACCGCGACGACCCCAACTGGGGCGGCGCGTTCGTCGTCGTCCCGTGGCAGCTGTACCAGAACTACGGCGACACCGAGACGATGCGCACCTACTACGCGCAGATGAAGAAGTACTCCGCCTACCTGGAGGCCCGCGCGACCGACGGGCTCACCGACTACAGCCTCGGCGACTGGTTCACGCCCGACCGGACGTTCCCGAAGATGGTGTCGGGCACCTACGGCTACTGGCGCGTCAACGACACCCTCGCCAAGATCGCCGGAGTGCTCGGTCAGACCGCCGACGCGGCCGCCTACAAGGCCAAGGCGGACCAGAGCGCGAAGTCCCTGGCCGCGAAGTACTACGACGCCTCCACCGGCACGTTCGCGGGCGGCGGCCAGGGTGCCGAGGCCATCGCCCTCGACATGGGCGCCGTGCCCGCGTCCGACCGGCAGAAGCTCCTCGACCACCTGGTGTCCAGCGTGCGGGACGCCGGCTACCACCTGCAGCTCGGCGAGATCTCGCTGCCGTCGGCGTTCCGCGTCCTGCCCGACGACGTCGTCTACCGGATCGCCACGCAGACCGACAGCCCCAGCTACGGCTACCAGGTCGTACACGGCAACACCGCGCTCGGCGAGTCCTGGGACGGCGGCAGCGGCCAGTCGCAGGACCACTTCATGCTCGGCTCGATCGACTCGTGGTTCACCTCCCGCCTCGCCGGGATCCGCCAGGCCGACGGCTCCACCGGCTACCGGAACCTGGTCGTCGACCCGGCCATCGTCGGCGACCTGACCAGCGCGTCCGCGACGCGGCGGACCCCGTACGGCGAGGTCCGCTCGTCCTGGACGCGCGACGGCGGCAAGGTCACCCTCACCGTCACGGTCCCCGCCGGCGGCACCGCCGAGGTCCACGTCCCCGGCACCGCCGACCCCGCCAAGGTCGGCCCCGGCACCTGGACCTTCCACGGCACCACCGCCTGACCACACCCGCGCCCGTCCTCCGCTCACCTCGCGGAGGACGGGCGCGCGGCGGGTCAGTGGGGGTTGGGGGACGGGGGGCGGTCGGTGAGGTGGACGCTTAGTTGGGCTGTTGAGGTCAGGACCGTGCCTGCTGGGGCTTGGGCCAGGGACGCGTTGGTGACGACGGTTCGCTGGCCGAGGTACAGGTAGGTCTTCGGGTCGAAGATGTACTCGTCGCGCTGCCCGCTGCCGGGGACGTCGAGGGACACGGCGACGCCCGTGCGGCCGGCGGCGTCCACGGCCTTGCCGACGGTCCGGACGCCCGGGATCGCGGCCGCCGCCCGGAACAGCGCCTTGCGCTGCGCGGCGGGCATGTACGCCTCGGTGAGCATGCCGCCGACGTTCTGCCACGCCTGCGCGTCGGCCTTCGGCCCGGTCCCGAGGTGGGAGTACAGGTGCCGGTACATGCCCGCGGGGTCGGCGGGCAGGCGGCTCAGGTAGGCGTAGTCGGTGCGCAGCCATTCGGCGCGGTGGTCGAAGTCGGCGGCCCTCTCCGGGCCGCTGTGCCCGGTCTCCCGGCGGGCCTCCGGCGGGAGCGGCTCGCCGGGATAGGGCCTGGGCGGCAGCGCGTCGGTCTCCAGGACGCCGCGCGTCGCGTCGCCGTCCACGGGCAGCCAGATCGTGCGGTTCGCGCGCGACAGGTACCGGGCGTGGCGGCCGTTCGCGCTGTTGGACTCCACCGGGTTCATGGTCACGGACCGGTAGACGAGGTACTGGCCGGGCTTCGGGTGCAGTTCCGGTGTCCGGCCCGCGGCGTCGGCGGCGTGCTGGAGCAGTTCGACGTGCGCCGCCGGCATCGTGCGGACGGCCGGGACGCGGTGCTCGTCCCCGCCGGCGACGGCCAGGCCCGCCGCCACGGCGGCCGCCGCGGTTCCGGCCGTCACGGCGACGGCGAGGCGGAGGCGCCGCGGCCTGCGCGGCTCCGGCCGCCCGGGCGCCGGGGCGAGCATCGCGGCCAGCAGCCGCTCCTCCTCCGCGCGCAGGTCGGACGGGCCCGGGCGGGGGACCTCGGCGCGGAACCGCTCGAGTCGGGTCATCTCATTCATGGACGGGCTCCTCGCTGACGATGGCCATGACGTCCGTCCCGGCGAGCTCCCGGCGCAGCTGCGCCCGGGCCCGGTTGAGCCGCGACCGGACCGTGCCGACGCGGACGCCGAGCGCCTGCGCGACCTCCGGGTAGCTGAGGCCCTCCCACGCCACCAGCAGCAGCGCGTCGCGGCGCCCCTTCGGCATCGCGGCCAGCGCCGCCGCCAGCCGCGGACCGGACGCCTCGGCGGTCAGCCGCTCGTCGCTGCGGTCGGTGAACGCCGCCGTCACCGGGTCGACGCCCGTGCGCCGCAGGGCGCGCAACTGCCGGACCTCCGCGCGGACGTGCCGTCCCATCAGGTTGGTGGCGATGCCGTACAGCCACGGCCGCGCGTTCGGGCGCGCCAGGTCGTAGGCGTGGCGCCGGCGGAACGCCGTCAGGAACGTCTCGGCGACGACGTCCTCGGCGGCGTCGCCGCCGAGCCTGCGGGTGACGTACCGCTTGATGTCGGGCGCGTGCCGGCGGAAGATCTCGGCGAACGCCTCCGGCTCGTGCCGGGAGCGTCCGATGAAGGAGGCGTCATCGGCCTCGGCCCGGCTCGTCTCGCTCATGTGGTGGGGCCTCTCGGCTCTGGATCGGGACGCCCCTTGTTGCCCGTCCGGGGCCGATCGGTTCCCGGGCCGTCAGCGGCCCACCGAGCCGTCGAGTCGTTCGCGCAGGATGTCGGCGTGGCCCGCGTGCCGGGCGGTCTCCTCGATCATGTGTACCAGCAGCCAGCGCATGGACGGCGGCGGCGTCTCGCGCAGCGACCTGGCGCCCGGACGGTCCAGGTCCGGGCATGCGGCGGCGATCGCGTCCGAGCGCGCGGCGGCCGCGCGGTAGCCGGCGACGATGTCCGCGGCCGTCTCGCCGGGCAGCGGCGGCTCGCCGTCGTCGAGCAGCGGCACGTCGGCGCCCTCGTACGCCCACACGAACCAGTTCAGCTCCGTGCGCGTGAGGTGCTTGACCAGGCCGAGCAGGCTCGTGCCGGACGGGACGCCGGGCGCGCGGGCCGCCTCGTCGGGGACGCCGGACGCCTTGGCCACGACGGCGTCCCGCAGGTAGCGCAGGAACGCCAGCAAGGTCGTCGGTTCGTCGGCGTTCAGGCTGGGCGGACGAAGGTCCCCGCGCGGTTCGTTCATCGCACCACCCTAGGGCGGTGTCACGTCGTGAACGTCCAGCGGGTGGCGGCGTACGGCTCGACGAACGCGACGCCGATCGCGGCGTGGACGGTGAAGCGGTACAGGTGCCACGGCGGCGGGCCGGCGCTCTGCGCGCTGTACGGGGCGGTGAACGCGTCGCCGTCGACCTGGGCGGGCCAGCCGCCCTCGCGGTAGGCGGCGGCGACCGGTTCGAGGACGGCCGGGTCGGTGACCCGCGCCGCCGCGCCTTCGAGGACGAGGTCCAGGCCCTCCAGCCGGGCGGACAGCGTGCACGCCGGGTTCGCGGCGAGGTTGCGGGACTTGCGCGTGCCGGGGCCGCTGGTGAAGTACAGGTCGCCGTCGTGCCACAGGGCGCCGATGCCCGCCGAGTGGGGGCGGCCGTCCGGGCGGACCGTGCCGAGGAAGACGGGCGTCTCCATCCGCGGGAGGCCCTTGACCAGCGCGGTGCGGGCCCGCTCCCAGGGCATGGGGCCGCCGCTGTCGTAGATGTCGAGGTCGCTGACGTCGACGGGTTCGCGGTCGGTCATGCTGCTCACCTCTCGTTTCGCGGGTCGTCGGGAGATATGACCGGCGGGCGGCCGGGAACTCATCGCGGGCGCGGATTTGACCTCAAGGTGGGTTGAGGTGTGAGCGTTGCCGGGAGCGAAGGGAGACGCTGATGAAGGTCGTGCGCGTGACGCGGTTCGGTGGCCCGGAGGTGCTGGTGGCGGGGGAGGCGCCGGAGCCGGCCGCCGGCCCGGGGCAGGTGGTCGTCGCGGTGGCGGTCGCCGAGATCAACTTCGTGGAGACCCAGCTGCGGCGGGGCATCACGCCGGGGCCGCCGCTGCCGGAGCCGCCGTACGTGCCGGGCGGCGGGGTGGCCGGGCGGGTGGCCGCGATCGGGGACGGCGTCGCGCCGGAATGGCTGGGCAGGCGCGTCACCACCGGCACCGCGGGCCGGCTGGGCGGCAACGCGGAGCGGGCCGTCGCGGACGTGGACGACCTCGTCCCGGTGCCGGACGGCCTGGACCTGGCCGAGGCGGCGGCGCTGCTGCACGACGGCGGGACGGCGCTCGGCCTGTTCGACGGCGCGGGGGTCCGCGCGGGCGACCGGGTGCTGGTCGAGGCGGCGGCGGGCGGGCTGGGGAGCCTGCTCGTGCAGCTGGCGCTGTCGGCGGGGGCGCGGGTCGTCGGCGCCGCGCGGGGTGAGGCGAAGCTCGCGCTGGTCCGGGAGCTGGGCGCGGAGGCCGTCGACTATTCGGAGCCGGGCTGGGCGAAGCGGGTGCTGGACGCGACGGGCGGGTTCGACGTGGTGTTCGACGGCGTGGGCGGCGAGATCGGCCGCGAGGCGTTCGGCGCGACGGCCCGGGGCGGACGGTTCTCGGTACACGGGGCGTCCGCCGGCGCGGCGACGGTGATCCCGCCGGAGGAGGCGGCGGAGCGCGGCGTGACGGTGTTCGGGATCGAGCAGCTCATGGGGTTCGGGGACGGGGCGAAGGAGCGGGTGCGGCGGGCGCTGGACGCGGCCGCGGCGGGCCGGATCCGCCCGGTCATCGGGCGGCGGCTGCCGCTGGAGCGCGCCGCCGACGCGCACGCGGCGATGGAGGCCCGGTCGGTGGTGGGCAAGACGCTCCTCGTCGTGTGAGGACGGCCCCGGCCGCGCCCGCGGTGTCGCGGCCGGGCCGTCCAGCGTCATGCCAGCAGGGAAAGCTCCAGGTGCGCCGAGACGATCCAGTTCGGCGCGTCCACGACCTCGGAGATCTTCAGGTCGGCGGCGACGCTCGCCAGCAGGTAGGCGTCGACCGGGGCCATGCCGGTGCGGGCCGCGACCTCCGCGACGAGGGCGCGCGCCGCGTCCCTGGACGCCTCCATGAGGTCGGGGCCGATGCCGGTGGTGACGAGCGCGGCGCCGGTCCGCTGCGTGCGCGGGTCGGTCTCGATCACCGGGGTGGACGGGGCGGCGCCGCGGCGCACGTCCACGCGGAGCCGGACGGCCGCGTCGGTCTCGACGCCGGTGCCGCAGACCTCGCCGTCGCCCATCGCGGCGTGCGCGTCGCCGAGGGACAGCAGCGCGCCGTCCACGCCGACGGGCAGGACGAGCCGGGCGCCGGGGCCGATGTGCCGGACGTCCATGTTGCCGCCCCAGCGGCGCGGCGGGACGATCGAGTGCGCGCCGGGCTCGGGCGGCGCGACGCCGATCGTGCCGATCATCGGGACGACCGGGACGCGCATCCCGGGCAGCAGCTCGGCGGCCCCGTCGGCGATCGTCGAGACGCGCAGGTGGGCGTCCGGGAAGTCGTCGGCGAGCAGGCCGAAGCCGGGGATGCAGGCCGTCCAGCCCCAGCCGCCGACCGCCATGTCCAGGACGTCGATGACCAGGGCGTCGCCGGGTTCGGCGCCCTCGACGAGGAACGGGCCGGTGACGGGGTTGACCCGGCCGAAGTCGAGCGCGGCGACGTCGGCGGCGCCGGAGGCGGGGCCGAGCTGCCCGCCGCTCGCGTCCGTGGTCTCGACGGTGAGCTCGGCGCCGGGGGCGATCGCCGCGATCGGCGCGATCGCGTTGTCCCAGGCGTTGTGCACGCTGGTGCGGGGGAAGTGCATCAGTCCTCCAGCTTCAGGTCGGTCCCGCGGCCGGAGCGCCGGTAGAACAGCAGCACCAGCGCCCCGAGGACGAGCCAGCAGATCCCGCCGATCTTCGCGCGGGAGTCGGCGTTCCACAGCACCGAACCGATGATCACGAAGCCGATCGCGGGGGCGAGGATGTGCAGCCCCCAGCGGGTGCTCCGGTTCCGCAGCTTGAAGTGCACGAACACGGCGACGTGCAGGAGCAGGAACGAGAACAGCGCGCCGAAGTTGACCAGCGACGACAGGACGTCGATCTGGCCGGTGAAGAACAGCCCGAGCACCAGGGAGATCACCGCGACGAACAGGATCGCGCGCTCGGGCGTCTTCCGCGTCGGGTGGATGTGGGCGAGGAACGCGGGCAGCTTGCGGTCCCGCGCCATGCTGAACAGCAGCCGGGACGTGGCGGCCTGCGCGACGAGGGAGTTGGCGATGCCGGTGGCGAGGGCCGCGGCGACCGCGACGGTGACCTTCAGCCAGTGCCCGCCGGCGATCTGCGCGATGTCGTAGAACGCAGAGTTGGTGGCGTCGTCGCCGGCGAACTCGGTCGTGCCGGGGACGAGCAGCGCCGCCACCCACGTCTGCACCACGAACAGGACCGCGACCAGGCACAGCGCCACGACGGTCGCGCGGCCGACGATCTTGCGTCCGGTGTCGCGGACCTCCTCCGACAGGGTGGAGATCCCGTCGAAGCCGAGGAAGCTCAGCACCGCGATCGACAGCGCCCCGAAGATCAGCCCGGGGGTGAGCAGGCCGGGCTTGAGCAGCGGGTCGAAGGAGAAGTGCGCGCCGTTCTTGCCCTGCGCCACGGCGGCCAGGCCGAACCCGACGAACAGCGCGAGCACCACCAGCTCGGCGAACAGGAACAGCCGGTTCAGCCGCGCCGTCGACTCGATGCCCAGGAAGTTGATCACCGTGTTGACCAGCACGAACACGATGACCCACGCCCACTGCGGGACGGCCGGCAGCAGCGAGTTCAGCGCCGCCGCGCTCATCACGTACAGCAGCGTCGGGACGAGCAGGTAGTCCAGCAGGATCGCCCAGCCGGCGAGGAAGCCGACCTTGTCGTTGATGCCGCGCCCGGCGTAGGCGTACACGGACCCGGCGATCGGGAACGCCCGCGACATCTCCCGGTAGCTGAGCGCGGTGAACAGCATCGCGACCAGGCCGATGACGTAGGTGAGCGCGACCATGCCCTTGGAGCCGTTGAACACGACGCCGAAGATGGTGAACGGCGCGATCGGCACCATGAACACCAGGCCGTAGATCACCAGGTCGGCCAGGCTGAGCGAGCGCTTGAGTTCCTGGTCGTAGCCGAACGCCTTCAGCGTCCCCTCGGCCGACTCGGCGGCGGGGGGCGCGGCGGATCCGGGGGAGGCGCCGGAGGGCGCGGGGTTGGGGCCGGCGGTCGTCATCACGCGCCTTTCCGGGTCAGAGGGCGGGGTCGTGGGCGTCGAGGAACGCGCCGACGGCGGACATGCAGGCCGCGCGCTCCTCGACGTGCGGCATGTGGCTGGAGTCCTCGAAGACCTGCCAGCGGGCGCCGGGGATGCGGTCGGCGTAGGGGCGGACGGCTTCGGGCGTCGCCTCGTCGTGCCGTCCGGAGATGATCAGGGTGGGGGCGGCGATCCGCTCGAGCCGGTCGACGATCGTCCAGTCCCGCAGGGTACCGACGACGTGGAACTCGCTGGGCCCGTTCATCGTGTGGTAGACGGTCGGGTCGGCGTCGATCGCGGCGAACGTGCGGGCGACCTCGTCGGGCCAGGGGATCCGGCAGACGTGCCGGTCGTAGAAGACCCGCATGGCCTCGGCGTACTCGCCCGAATCGGTGGTGCCGGCGGCCTCGTGCTCGCGGAGCACCGCCTCCACCTCGGCGGGCAGCGCCGCGCGCAGCCCGGCGGCGGCCTCCAGCCACAGCGGCATCGACGCGGGCGAGTTCGCGATCACCAGGGAGCGCAGGCCGGTGGGCCGCCGCACGGCGTGCTCGGCGCCGAGCATCCCGCCCCAGGACTGGCCGAGCAGGTGGTAGCCGCCGGCGATGCCGAGATGGGCGAGCAGGTTGTCCAGCTCGTCGAGGAACAGGCCGACGGTCCAGAAGTCCGCACCCGCGTCGGGCAGGTGGGTGGAGCGGCCGTTGCCGAGCTGGTCGTAGTGGATCACCTGGCGGCCGGTCGCCGCGGCGAGGTCGGCGAAGGCGAGCACGTAGTCGTGGGTGCAGCCGGGCCCGCCGTGCAGCACGACGAGCGGCGCCTTCCCCGAGCCGGACGGGCCGGACGCGCCGGACGCGCTCGACGGGCCGGACGGGCCGGTGACGCGGTACCAGGTGCGGTGGCCGCGGAAGGGGGCGTGGCCCTCGGCGGTCGCCGGTGCGATCACGCATACCTCCTCTGAGCTGGGCGAACCCCGGTCCGGCGGGGCGGCGGCGGGGCGGCGGGCGCGGTGGCCGCGCGGCCGGATGCGAGACTATGCGGTAAAAGGTCTGATTTCTAGACCTTTGCAGGAAGTTATCGTTTCCGGCGTGGGCGGCGGACCGGAGGGACGGGGGAGCATGGAGCACGAGGCGCTCGGACCGCTGCGTCCCGCGACCACCGGCGAGCAGGTCGCGCACCGGCTCGCGACGGCGATCGCGCTCGGCGAGTTCAGCCTCGGCGACCGGCTGCCCAGCGAGCGCGACCTCGCCGCGCTGCTCCAGGTCAGCCGGGAGAGCGTGCGCGCGGCGCTGCGCCGGCTCGCCGGCTCGGGACTGGTCGAGATCCGGCGCGGGCGGGGCGGCGGCGCCTTCGTCCGCGCGGAATGGGGCGAGGCCAGCGAGGGCGCGGTGCGCAGCGCGCTGCTGGAGCGCTGGACGGAGTTCGAGGAGCTGTTCGACTACCGGCGGCTCGTCGAGAGCCTGATCGCCCGCACCGCCGCCGAGCGCGCCGACGACGCCGACCGCGCGGCGATCGCCGAGGCGCTCGCCCGGTTCGACGCCGCCGCGACGCCCGGCGAGGCCCGCGAGCACGACGTCCGGCTGCACGCCGCGGTCGCCAGGGCCACCCGCAACGCGCGGCTCGTCGGGCTGCACGAGCGGCTGCTGTCGGAGGTCAGCCTCGGCGTGTCCGCCGAGCCGTACACGTGGGCGATCTACGAGGAGGCCAAGCCGCACCACCACGCGCTCGCCGAGGCGATCGCGCGCGGCGACGGCGACGCGGCCGCCCGCATCGCCGGCCACCACTTCGCGATCACCGAGGACGCGCTCCGCCGGCTCGCCGAACGCGTCCGGCCGCCCGGCACGCCCTGACGGGGCGCCGGATCACTCGTCCCCGGTCGGCAGGTTGTAGGCGATCAGCGCGGCGGACGCGCCGGCGACGTCGAGCTCGGTGACCGCGCAGTTGCGGACCCGCGGGAACACCCGCCGGTAGGACGACAGCGGGACGCCGAGCAGCTCGCACAGCGTCAGCCGCAGCAGCGTGCTGTGCGTGACGACCAGGACGCGCGCGCCCGGCTCCGCGTCGGCGATGTGGCGCAGCACGCCCGCGCCGCGCGCGGCGGCCTTGACCGGGTCCTCGGCGCCGGGGAACGGCGAACCGGCCGGGTCGGCGCGGAACGCGGCGACCTCGTCCGCGGGCATCTCCGCGAGCACCCGCCCCTCGGCGGCGCCGAAGTCGACCTCGCTCAGGTCGGTGTCGACCTTCAGCGGCAGCCCGAGCGCGTTCGCGGCGGGCGCCGCGGTGCCGCGGGCGCGGCCGAGCGGCGACGCCCACACCGCCCCGATCTCCCGGCCGGCCGCCCAGCGCCCGAGGGCGGCGGCCTGCCGGCGGCCCCGCTCGCTCAGCGCGACGTCGCTGACGCCCGCGTACCGGTTCTCCTCGTGCCACACGGTCTCGCCGTGCCGTGCCAGATAGAGCGTCGTCACCCGTGTCCCCCGGTCGCAGCGTTCCACCCCGATGTGCGCGCCGTCCCAGTATGCCGGTGCGAGCCGGCTCACAGGTTCGGTCCCCGATCTGCTGGGCACGGCTTTCCTGGCACGGCGGAGTCCGGACCGGCGGATTCCAGGCAGGAACCATCCGAAGGGGGAGGACCATGACCGTACCGGACGTCAGGCTCAACGACGGGGCCATGATGCCGCAGCTCGGCTTCGGGGTGTTCCAGGTGTCCGACGAGGAGGCCGAGCACGCCGTGGAGGTCGCGCTGCGCGACGGCTACCGCAGCGTCGACACCGCCAGCGCCTACGGCAACGAGGAGGGCACGGGCCGCGCGCTGCGCGCGTCCGGGCTGCCGCGCGACGAGCTGTTCGTCACCACCAAGCTGTGGAACAGCGACCAGGGGTACGACCGGACGCTCCGGGCGTTCGACGCCAGCATGCGCCGCCTCGGCCTGGACTACCTCGACCTGTACCTGATCCACTGGCCGATGCCGGGCCACGACACCTACATGGACACCTGGCGGGCGTTCGAGAAGCTCAAGGAGGACGGCCGGATCCGCTCGATCGGCGTCTCCAACTTCACCGTCGACGCGCTGCGCCGCGTGATGGACGAGTCCGGCACGGTGCCTGCGGTCAACCAGATCGAGCTGCACCCCTACTTCCAGCAGGACGGCCTGCGCGCGTTCCACCAGGAGCACGGCATCCACACCGAGGCGTGGGCGCCGCTCGGGCAGGGCCAGGGCCTGCTGGACGACCCGGCGCTCGCCCGCATCGCGCAAGCGCACGGCCGGACCCCGGCGCAGGTGGTGCTGCGCTGGCACCTGCAGGTCGGCAACGTGGTGATCCCGAAGTCGGTGACGCCGCGGCGGATCGCCGAGAACATCGACGTGTTCGGCTTCGACCTCGGCCCGGACGACATGAAGGCGATCGCCGAGCTGGACAAGGGCACCCGGGTCGGCCCCGACCCGGCCACCTTCGAGATGGCCTGATCCCCGCGGGGCGTCAGCGCTTCTCGCCGACGCCCACGAGCCCGGCGAACCGCTCGCCGTCGGTCCGGACGCCGCCGTCCAGCCACTCGCGCGGGCCGGTCAGCCCGGGCGGCAGCAGCTCGAACCCGTCGAAGAAGCCGCGGATCCGCGCGGACGGCCGGGCGCCGAGGGGCGCGCTGGCGTCCGCGTAGACCCGTTCGGCCTCCGCCATCGCCTCCGGGAACGCGTCGGTGGCCAGGTGCGACAGGACGAGCCGGCTGCCCGGCGCGAGCGCGTCGCGGTACCGGGCGACGAGCGCGGCGGGGTCCTCGGCGTCGTCCACGAAGTGGAGCACCGACACCAGCATCACCGCGACCGGCGCGGAGAAGTCGATCATCTCGCGGACCGTGGGGTGCGCCATGATCTCGCCGGGCCGGCGCAGGTCGCCCTGGACGAACCCGACGTGCGCCGCGTCCGCGAGCAGCGCCCGTCCGTGCGCGCACACGACCGGGTCGTTGTCGACGTAGACGGTCCGCGCCTCCGGCCGGACCTCCCGGACGGCCTCGTGTACGTTCTCCCGCGTCGGGAGCCCGGAGCCGAGGTCGAGGAACTGCGCGATCCCGGCGCGCGCGGCGTCCCGCACCGCCTCGCGCAGGAACGCCCGGTTCAGCCGGACGCCGCGCACGACCCGGCCCTCGGAGATCTCCACGATCCGCGCGGCGGCCTCCCGGTCGGCGGCGAAGTTGTCCTTGCCGCCGAGCCAGTAGTCGTACATCCGCGCGACGTTGGGGGTGCCGGGGTCGAGGTCCGCGGTGGCGTCGGTCACGCGGACATGATCCTCTGGCCGCCGGGGGCGGGCAACCGGAACGCCGGAGGCGGCCAGCGGCCGGTCAGGGCCGGTCAGGGGCGGCGGCGCCAGGCGGCGAGGGCCGCGTCGACGTCGGCGCGGATGCGGTCGCGCGCCGCGCGGCGCGGCACCCCGGACATCAGCAGCGCGTCGTAGCCGGTGTCAAGGTGCCGGATCGAGGCGATCACGGCGAGCGTGACGGCGTCCGCGTCGAGGTCGCGGCCCGCCGCGGTGCGGCCGACCCGGCCGCTGCCGCGCAGCCCGGCGTGCCGGGCGATCTCCTCGGCGCGGCCGGGCGGGCAGCCGGGGAACAGCCGGACGATCTCGGCGGCCATCCGGGCCTGGAAGTCGGCGTCCTGCCCGGCGCGGCGCTCCCGGTCGCGCTCGCGGCGGCGGGCGCGCGCGTCCTCGTCGGCGAGGCACTGCTCCTCGGCGCGCTCCAGCGCCGCCTCCTCGACCAGCACGCCGCGCCGCTCGTAGCGCTTGCGGCGCCGGTTGTGCCGGACGACGACGGCCGACAGCCCGCTCTCCTTCTTCGCGCGGCGGCTCAGCGCGGCGTTCCCGGACGGCAGGAACACCAGGTGCCCGAGGTCGGCGCAGTCCAGGCAGAGCGGCTCGCCGTCCTCGACGGCCTGGAACCCGCCGGGGGAGTGGCAGCCCGGGCACGTCCAGTCGCCCGGCGGCATCAGGACGGTGATGTCGGGCGCCTTGGCCTGCCGGGCGGCGAGGCGCTCGCGCTGCGCGGGCGTCAGGTCGGGGGACAGCCAGTGCGTGCGGTGGTCGCGTTCGGCGGCGGCGCGCCCGGCGGCGGTGAAGCGCAGCTCGCGGTGGTCGCGGGTGGCGGCGGGGTAGGGGGTCTCGGCGGGCTCCAGGCCGTTCGCCTCGGCCCAGGCGCGCAGGGCGCGCAGCGCGGCGGCGATCTTGTCGGGGCGGACGGTCATCGCGGCGTGCAGGTGGTCGTGCCGCCCCTGCCGCCACTCGTCGACGGTCGCGGTCCGGATCCAGCCGAGCCGGACGAACACGTCCACGGGCGCGACGGTCCGGGACCGCTTCAGCAGCTCACCGGCGGCGTCCGACACCCGGCGCGCCAGCCGGGACTCCTGCACCTCGCTCACGGCGGCCCACGCTATCGGACCCCTCGGACGGTCCCCTCCGACCTGCGCGAATGACGAAAAGTCACGCAGCGTAACGTTCCGTGCATGGGGGATGACCGAGCGAGCTGGACGGGCCCGGGCGGCCTGCGGGTGACGGCCGTGCGGCTGTCGGGGGCGCACGGGGTGTGGGCCGCGCTCGCGGGCGTGCGCGGCGGTGACGCGTTCCTCGTGACGCGGGACGGCGAGATCGTCGGCTACTACGCCACCGTGGAGGACCTGGCGGGCGTGCTCGACCTGGCCGACCTGCACGCCGACTAGGCCGCGCCCGCGCCGCTCACGGAAGATTCCGGGCATTCGCCGCTTGCGGGAATGCGCCCCGTCGTGTAATCGTTTACAACAACACGATGTAAACGATTACAAGAGCGTTTCCGAGGGAGGTGGCGCCGTGGCCGGGGTGAAGGACGTCGCACGGCTCGCCGGCGTCTCCGTCGCGACCGTCTCGCGCGTCCTCAACGACAGCGCGCCGGTCACCGAGGCGACCCGGGCCCGCGTCCTCGCGGCCGTCGACGAGCTCGGCTACCGGCCGAACGCCGTCGCCCGCTCGCTGCGCACCGACACCACCCGCACGATCGGGCTGGTCATCGGCGACATCCTCAACCCGTTCTTCACCGAGCTGGCCCGCGCGATCGAGGACCAGGCGCGCGCGTCCGGCTACTCGGTCGTCATCGGCAACGCCGACGAGCGGCCCGAGCGCCAGGACCACTACGTCCGGACCCTCCTGGAGCAGCGGGTCGACGGCCTGCTGCTGTGCCCCACGGCGGAGATCACGCCGCTGGTGCGCGACGTCGTCGGCGGCGGCGGGCCGCTGGTGTTCCTCGACCGGACGCTGCCCGGCCTGGACGTCCCGACGGTCCGCGCCGACGGCACCGCCGCGATCGGCGCGCTGGTGGACCACCTGGCGCGGCTCGGGCACCGGCGGATCGCGTTCGTGTCGGGCCCCGCGCTGCTGTCCACCGGCCGCGAGCGGACCGAGGCGTTCACGGCCGCGCTGGAGGCGGCCGGGCTCCCCGTCCGGCCCGAGTACCTGGAGGCCGGCGACTTCCAGGCGGCGAGCGGGCGGGCCGCCGCCGCCCGGCTGCTGGACCTGCCCGAACCGCCCGAGGTGATCTTCGCGGGCGACAACCTGATGGCGCTCGGCGCGCTCGACGAGATCCGCGCGCGCCGGCTGGCGATCCCCGGGGACGTGGGGATCGCCTCCTACGACGACGTCCCGTGGTTCGCCCATGTGGACCCGCCGGTCACCGCGATCGGCCAGCCCGTCCAGGAGCTCGGCAGGCGCGCGGTGCGCGCGCTGCTGGAGCGGATCGAGGGCCGTCCGGTGGAGCCGGTCGTGCTGGACGCGCGGCTGGTCGTGCGGCGCTCCTGCGGCGAACCCGGCGTGCAAGGCAACGAGAGGGAAGGGAGTGGCCGCCCATGAGCCTGCCTGCCGAGAAGGAGATCCTCCGGGTGCGCGGGCTGCGCAAGGCGTTCCCGGGCGTGCTCGCGCTCGACGGCGTCGACTTCGGCCTGCGGCCCGGCGAGGTGCACGTGCTGCTCGGCGAGAACGGCGCCGGCAAGAGCACGCTGATCAAGACGCTGTCCGGCGCGCACCGCCCCGACGCCGGGACCATCGAGGTCGACGGCCGCGAGGTGGAGATCCGCACGGCGCAGGACGCCGAGCGGCTCGGCATCGCGACCATCTACCAGGAGTTCAACCTCGTCCCGGAGATGACGGTCGCCGAGAACCTGTTCCTCGGCCGCCAGCCGCGCCGGTTCGGCCTCCTCGACCGCAGGGCGATGAACGCCGCCGCGCGGGACCTGCTCGCGAAGGTCGGCGTCCAGGCCGACCCGGACGACCGGATGGCGGGCCTCGGCATCGCGCGCAGCCAGATGGTGGAGATCGCCAAGGCGCTGAGCCTGGACGCCCGCGTGCTGATCATGGACGAGCCGACCGCGGTGCTCACCACCGGCGAGGTCGACCGGCTGTTCGGCATCGTCGCGCGGCTCCGCGAGCAGGGCGTCGCGGTCATCTTCATCACCCACCACCTGGAGGAGATCCCGCGGATCGGCGACCGCGTGACGGTGCTGCGCGACGGCAGGTCCGTCGCGGAGGTGCCGGCGGACACGCCCCGCGACGAGCTCGTCCGGCTGATGGTGGGCCGCTCGATCGACCAGCAGTACCCGCGCGAGCGCACCGAGGCCGGCCCGCCGCTGCTCCAGGTCAAGGGACTGACCCGGGACGGCGTCTTCGAGGACGTGTCGTTCGAGGTCCGCGCGGGCGAGGTCGTCGGGCTGGCCGGGCTGGTCGGCGCGGGCCGCACCGAGGTCGCCCGCGCGATCTTCGGCGCGGACCGTCCCGACCGCGGCGAGGTCATCGTCGACGGGCGGTCGCTGCCGCCCGGCGACGTCCACGCGGCGATGGAGGCCGGGGTCGGGCTCGTCCCCGAGGACCGCAAGGGCCAGGGCCTGGTGCTCGGCGCCGACGTCCAGGAGAACCTCGGCCTCGTCACGCTCGGCCGGTCCAGCCGCGGCGGGCTCGTCGACCGGGCCGGGCAGCGCGCGGACGCCGGCGCGATCGCCGGGAAGCTGAACGTGCGGATGAGCGGGCTGCGGCAGGAGGTCCGCACCCTGTCCGGCGGCAACCAGCAGAAGGTCGTGATCGGCAAGTGGCTGCTCGCCGACGCGAAGGTGCTCGTGCTGGACGAGCCGACGCGCGGCATCGACGTCGGCGCGAAGGTCGAGATCTACGAGCTGATCAACACGCTCACCGCCTCCGGGCACGCGGTGCTCATGATCTCCAGCGACCTGCCCGAGGTGCTGGGGATGAGCGACCGCGTGCTGGTGATGGCGCGGGGCCGGCTGGCCGGCGAGCTGCCGGCGGCCGAGGCGACGCAGGACGCGGTGATGGCGCTCGCCGTCGCCGGTCCGGGCGGCGCCGGGGAGAACGACGAGGAGAACGACGATGTCCACTGAGACGTTGCGCAAGCGGCCGCAGGGGCCGCGGTCCGGCGGCGCGGCGCGCGCCGCGGGCCGGCTGCTGGGCGAGAACGGCGCGCTGGCCGGGCTGATCATCCTGGTGGTCGCGCTGGCCATCGCGTCCGGCGACTTCCTGACCGTCACCAACCTGCTGAACGTCGGGGTCCAGGCGGCGGTCGTCGCGATCCTGGCGTTCGGGTCGACGTTCGTCATCGTCACCGCCGGGATCGACCTGTCGGTCGGCGCGGTCGCCGCGCTGTCGGCGGTGGTGCTGGCCTGGACGGCGACGCAGCACGGCCTGCCCTGGCCGCTCGCGCTGATCGCCGCGATCCTGGTCGGCGTCGTCGCCGGCCTGGTCAACGGCGCGCTGATCACCTACGGGAAGCTGCCGCCGTTCATCGCGACGCTGGCGATGCTCGGCGTCGCGCGCGGCCTCGCGCTCGTCATCTCCGACGGCAGCCCGATCGCGTTCCCCGGCGCGGTCACCCACCTCGGCGACACGATCGGCGAGTACCTGCCCGTCCCGGTCATCGTGATGATCGTGATGGGGCTGCTGACCGCGCTGATCCTCGCCCGCACCTACAGCGGCCGCGCGATGTACGCGATCGGCGGCAACGAGGAGGCCGCGCGGCTGTCCGGCATCCGGGTGGACCGGCAGAAGCTCGTCACGTACGCGCTGGCCGGCGCGTTCGCGGCCGTCGCCGGGGTCGTGCTGGCGTCGCGGCTCGCCTCGGCGCAGCCGCAGGCCGCCAACGGCTACGAGCTGGACGCGATCGCCGCCGTCGTGATCGGCGGCGCGAGCCTGTCCGGCGGCAAGGGCAAGGCGTTCGGCACCCTGGTCGGCGCGCTGATCCTCGCGGTCCTGCGCAACGGCCTGAACCTGCTGTCGGTGTCGGCGTTCTGGCAGCAGGTCGTCATCGGCGTGGTGATCGCGGCGGCGGTCCTGCTGGACACGGTCCGGCGGCGCGGCCTGCGGGTCCGGCCCGCGACGTTCTGGGCGGGCGGCGCCGCGGTCGTCGCGGTCATCGTCGCGCTCGCCGCGGTCGTCGCGACCACCGGCGGGAACGACTCCAAGTCCGGCGGCGCGGCCGGCGGCGGCTCGGTGAAGATCGGGCTGTCGGTGTCCACGCTGAACAACCCGTTCTTCGTCCAGTTCCGCCAGGGCGCGCAGGACGAGGCGAAGAAGGTCGGCGTCACCCTGACGATCGGCGACGCGCAGAACGACGCGTCGCAGCAGGTCAACCAGGTGCAGAACTACACCAGCCAGGGCATGAAGGCGATCATCGTCAACCCGGTGGACTCCGACGCCGCGGCGCCCGCGGTGAAGGCCGCGAACCGGGCGGACATCCCCGTCGTCGCCGCCGACCGGACCGTCAACGGCGCGAAGGTCGAGCAGCTCGTGGCGTCCGACAACGTCGCGGGCGGCAGGGACGCCGCCGCGCAGATGGCGAAGCTGCTCGGCGGCAAGGGCAAGATCGTCGTGATCCAGGGGCAGCCGGGCACCTCCGCCTCCCGCGAGCGCGGGCAGGGCTTCGGCGAGGGCCTCAAGCAGTACCCCGGCATCCAGGTCGTCGCCAGGCAGCCCGCCGACTTCGACCGGACGAAGGGCCTGGACGTCATGACGAACCTGCTCCAGTCGCACCCCGACGTCAACGGGGTGTTCGCCGAGAACGACGAGATGGCGCTCGGCGCGATCAAGGCGCTCGGCGGCAAGGCCGGCAAGCAGATCAAGGTCGTCGCGTTCGACGGCACGCCGGACGGCATCAAGGCCGTCCAGGCCGGCACGCTGAACGCGACCGTCGCCCAGCAGCCCCGGCTGCTCGGCAAGATGGCCGTGGACAGCGCGCTCAAGGCGGCCAGGGGCGGCACGCTGGTCGCCAACGCCCCGGTGCCGGTGAAGATCGCCACGCCGGAGAACGCCGCCCAGTTCGCCACCCAGTAGAAGGCTCGCCGCAGTAGAAGGCTCGCCACGCAGCGGAAGGGGAGTGTCGTGCCGGATCAGTACGACGTCGTCGTGGTCGGCTCGGTCAACGCGGACCTGGTGGTCGGCGTCGACCGGCGGCCCGCGCCGGGGGAGACCGTCCTCGGCTCCGACCTCGCCACCCACCCGGGCGGCAAGGGCGCCAACCAGGCGGTCGCCGCCGCCCGGCTCGGCGGCCGGGTCGGGATCGTCGGCCGGATCGGCGACGACGGGCACGGCGCGCTGCTGCGCGGCGCGCTCGCCGGCGCCGGCGTCGACCTGGCGCACCTGGCCGTCACGCCGGGCCCGACCGGCGTCGCGCTGATCACCGTCGGGCCGGACGGCGACAACAGCATCATCGTCTCGCCCGGCGCCAACGCCCGGCTCACCCCGGACGACGTCGCCGCGGCCCGCGACATGATCGCCGCCGCGGCCGTGGTGACGTTCCAGCTCGAGGTGCCGATGCCCGCGATCGAGGCCGCCGCCCGCGCGGCGGCCTCGGCGGGCGCCCGCGTCGTGCTGAACCTGTCGCCGACCGCGCCCGTCCCCGCCGAGGTCCTCGCGCTCTGCGACCCCCTCGTCGTCAACGAGCACGAGGCCGCGTGGCTGCTCGGCGGGCCCGGCGAACCGGAGCGGATGGCCCGGGCGCTCCTGCGCTCCGGCCCCCGCTCGGCCGTCATAACCCTCGGCGCGGACGGCGTCGTCGTCGCCGACGCCGAGGCCACGGCGACGATCCCGTCGCCGAAGGTGGAGGCCGTCGACACCACCGGCGCCGGCGACGCGTTCACCGCCGCGCTCTGCCTCCGCCTCGCCCGCGGCGACGCCCTGCCGGACGCGGCCCGCTACGCCACCCGCGTCGGCGCCGCCGCCGTCCGCAAGCCCGGCGCCCAGACCAGCTACCCCACCCCCGGAGACCTCCCCGACTGAGAGGTCAGCGGGTGGTGCGGGCCCGCAGGTGGTAGAGGTCGTCCGCCACGTCGTGGACGTCCGCGCCGAGGTCGAACGCGCTGAACAGGTGCAGGTCGTCGGCCGTCTCGATCTCCAGCATCCGGGTGTGCAGCAGCAGGCGGCGGCGCTCGTCCACCCGGATCGCCGTCACCGCGTCCCACGGGACGCGGCGGTGCCCCGCGTAGCCGGTGACGACCGTCACGCCGTCCCGGTCGGCGGCCACCCGGACGGGCGCCAGCAGGTCCCGCAGCGCGACCGCCGCGAGGCCGAGCGCCGCGACGCCCGCCAGCAGCAGCCGCTCCGAGTCGCCGCCGCTGAGCGCGGCCAGCGCCGCGACCGCGGCGGCCGCCGCGCACTTGGCGCCGACGACCTTGGGCGGGACCCGCCAGCGCCGCACCTCGTGCCCGTCCATGGGCCCCACCGTAGTGGTAAGCGTGTTCCGTCCCGTGAAGGCCGGTCTGGCGTTCCCGCCGCGCGGGTGTCCGATACCGTCGAATACATGCGACTCGGCGTGCTGGACGTGGGCTCGAACACGGTGCACCTGCTGGTGGTGGACGCCCACCTCGGGGCCCGCCCGCTGCCCGCGTTCTCCCACAAGGCGGAACTGCGCCTCGCCGCGCACCTGGAGGAGGGCGACCGGCTGTCGGAGCGGGGCGAGCGCCTGCTCCGCGAGTTCGTCGACGAGGCCCTGCAGGTCGCCGAGGACAAGGGCGTCGAGGACCTGGTCGCGTTCGCCACCTCCGCCGTCCGCGACGCCGCCAACGGCGAGGAGGTCCTCGACCGGATCCGCCGCGAGAAGCGGATCGGCATCGACGTGCTGTCCGGCGAGGACGAGGCGCGGCTGACGTTCCTCGCCGTCCGCCGCTGGTTCGGCTGGTCGTCCGGGCGGCTGCTGGTGGTCGACATCGGCGGCGGCTCCCTGGAGATCGCGTCCGGCATCGACGAGGAGCCGGACGCGGCGTTCTCGCTGCCGCTCGGCGCGGGCCGCCTCACCCGCGACTGGTTCACCGCCGACCCGCCGCCCGCCGACGAGGTCCGCGCGCTGCGCCGGCACGTCCGCGCGGAGATCGCCCGGCACGTCGGGGAGGTGTCCCGGTACGGGCCCGCCGACCACGCGGTGGCGACGTCCAAGACGTTCCGGCAGCTCGCCCGGATCGCGGGCGCGGCGCCCTCGGCCGATGGACCGTACCAGCGGCGCGTCCTGCAGGACTCCGACCTCACCGACTGGACCGAGAAGCTCGCGAAGCTGACGTCCGCCGAACGCGCGGAGCTGCCCGGGGTGTCGGAGTCGCGGGCGCCGCAGCTGCTCGCCGGCGCGATCGTCGCGGACGCGGCGATGGACCTGTTCGAGCTGAAGGAGCTGGAGATCTGCCCCTGGGCGCTGCGGGAGGGCGTCATCCTCCGCCGCATCGACCACGCGTCGCCGCTGGGGTCGGGCCGCTAGGCGGCCCGACCGCGCCGGCGGCCGCTCCGGGCCCTCACGACCAGCTCGGGTGGCCGAGGACGTGGCCGGCCGGGGTGAGCACCCGGTCACCGGTGCCGTCGGCCTTGATGGCGTGGATCACCGGCGTGCCGACCGGGCCGCGGACGTAGCAGAGCCAGCGGCCGTTGCGGGACCAGCCCGGGTCCATGTCGTGGTCGGCGCCGCTGGTGAGCGCGCGGCCGTGGGAGCCGTCGGCGTCCATCACCCAGATGTCGCTCGTCGCGGACGGCCCGCGCGTGTAGGCGATCTTCGTGCCGTCCGGTGACCATTCCGGGTCGACCGAGCGGACGCCGTCCTTGGTCACCCGCACCCACGGCCGCGAGGGATGGTCGGGGTCGAGGGTGTAGATCTGCTCGACGCCGTCCTTCTTGCTCCAGAAGACGATCTGCCCCTTGGACGACCACATCGGGTCGTCCTTGGCGGAGCCGTCGTCGGTCAGCCGGGTGACCGTGCCGTTCGCGAGGGTGACCGTGAAGATCTGGTGGGTGCCGCCGGAGCCGCCCATGTAGGCCAGGCGGGTGCCGTCCGGCGACCAGGTCACCCGGCCGCCCGCGATGTCGGCGACCTTGTGCACGTGGCTGCCGTCGGCGTTCATGACCTGGGCGGAGGAGGCCCCGTCGCCGGACCGGGTGAACGCGATGAGCCGCCCGTCCGGTGAGCGTTCGGGGAGGACGTCGCAGGCCGGGCCCTCGACGAGCGGGGTGGGCGCGGCGGCGCCGGGCGTGTAGGTGCCGATGTCGGCGTGGCACTCCTTCGGCCATCCGGCCGCGGTGTCGATCCGCACCAGCATCGGCTCGGTGGGGAATCCGGTGGCGGGCGCGGCCCCGCTGGAGTTCTTGCCCTTGTGGTCGTCGGGGCGGGTGAGGAGGTAGGCGCCGCCGGCCGCGACCAGGGCGACCGCGAGCGCGGCGGCCGCCGCCGCGATCACCGGTTTGCGGCGGTCGCGGCGGTCGTGCCGGACGGGCGGCGGGGCGGCCCCGTGGGACGGCGTGGTCCGGGCGTGCGGGATCTGCCGCAGGCGCTCGCTCTCGGGCGTCGGCGCGGTCTGGGCGAGCTCGTTCGCGGGCGTGGTCGCCGGATGCGGCGCCGGCCCCGCGCCGCCGCCAGGGGGTCCTGGCCTCGCACTGCCGCCGGGGGATCCGGGGCCCGCGCCGCCGCCGGGCGGGTACGGCGCTGGCCCCGCGCCACCC
>NZ_WBMR01000108.1 GCF_008923365.1 Actinomadura montaniterrae | reverse complement strand
CGCCGCCGGACGGTGTGCCCGGACCAGCCGGTGCGGCCGGACCAGCCGGGGCGCCCGGGCCCGCCGGGGCGTCGGGGGCTCCGGACGCGTGGCGTCCCGCGTGCGGCGGCAGGGCCCCGTCGGGCCGCTGCGGCAGCGGCGGGCCGGGGAGGTCTCGGGGGGTCATGGCGCAGAAGCTACCAGCCCGATCAGTGCGGTTCAGGCACGTTTCACCCGTCCGTCCGATCGAGTCCGGTCCCGGTCCCCGCGTCAACCTTCCGGCTACGGCGTCCGTCTCCGCAGGGTGGCGGCGCCGAGCAGGAGCGCGACGACGGTGAACGCGGCGATCACCGCGACGTCGGTCGCGAGGGTGCCGGTGAAGCGGGGCCGCGTGCTGATCTCCTGCATGCCCTGCACCGCGTAGGTCAGCGGCAGCACCCGCGAGATCGCCTCGAGCCAGCCCGCCATCTGGTCGCGCGGGAGGATCAACCCGCACAGCAGCGCCTGCGGCAGGACGAGCGCCGGCATGAACTGGACGGCCTGGAACTCGGTGCGGGCGAACGCGCTGGCGAACAGCCCGAGGGCCATGCCGAGCAGCGCGTCCAGCACCGCGACGAGGACCAGCGAGCCGAGCGAGCCGGTGAGGTCCAGGCCGAGCCAGGTCAGCGAGATCAGCAGCACGACGCCGACCTGCACCAGCGCGGCAAGCCCGAACGCGAGCGCGTAGCCGACCAGCAGGTCGAGCTTGCCGAGCGGCATGCTCATCAGCCGTTCGAGGGTGCCGCCGGTGCGTTCGCGGAGCGTGGCGACGCTCGTCACGACGAACATGACGACGAACGGGAACAGGCCGAGCAGCATCGGGCCGAGCCGGTCGAACATCGCCGGCTGCTGGTACACGTACCGCAGCAGGACCATCAGCAGGCTCGGCACGACGATCAGCAGCGCGACGGTGCGGCGGTCGTGCCGGAGCTGGGCGAGGATCCGGCGGGTGGTGGCGAGGGTGATCGCGGTGTTCATGCGGGGCTCCCGGCGGTCTCGCCGGTCTCGGCGATCAGGCGGAGGAAGGCCTCCTCCAGGTCGGCGGTGCCGGTGCGCTCGCGCAGCTCGGCCGGGGAGCCGTCGGCGAGGATGCCGCCCTCGCGCATGAGCAGCAGCCGGTCGGTGCGGCCCGCCTCGTCCATGACGTGGCTGGACACGATCAGGGTGACGCCCCGGTCGGCGAGCGCGCGGAACAGCGTCCACAGCTCCTGCCGCAGGACGGGGTCGAGGCCGACGGTGGGCTCGTCGAGGACGAGCAGTTCGGGGGCGCCGAGGAGGGCGACGGCGAGGTTGGCGCGGCTGTGCTGCCCGCCGGACAGCGTGCCGACCGGCTGGTCGCGGCTGCCGGCGAGGCCGACCTCGTCGATGACGCGGTCGACGTCGCCGCGCGGCGCGCCGAGCACGGCGGCGAAGTAGCGGAGGTTCTCGGCGACGGTCAGGTCCCCGTAGACGGCGGGGGCCTGGGTCGCGTAGCCGACGCGGTCGCGCAGGCCGGGCGATCCGGCGTCCTCGCCGAGGACGGTGACCCGCCCGCTCGCGACGATCTGGACGCCGACGAGCGCCCGCATCACGGTGGTCTTGCCGCAGCCGCTCGGGCCGAGCAGCCCGAGGACGCGGCCGCGCGGGACGTCGAAGCTCAGTCCGTGCAGGACCTCGCGCCCGCCGCGCACCACCCGCAGGTCCCGCACCTGGACGGCGGGACTAGAACTCATCATGTGATGAATTTAAGTCCGCGCAGGGGCCCGGTCAAGAGGCCGGGAAGGTCCGTTCGCGCCGGACCGCGCCGCGCAGCCCGTCAGTCCAGGTAGCGCTGGAGGGTCGGCGCGACGAGCGCGACCAGCTCGTCCTCGCTCGCCGACGCCATCGGCTCTACCAGCAGCACGTACCGCAGGATCATCACGCCGATCATCTGCCCGACGGCCGCCTGGATGCTCAGCCGCGAGACGGCGCCGGCCGCCTCCGCCCGGACGAGCAGCGCGGACGTCACGAACTCGCGCATCATCGCCGCCGCCCGCTCGTTGGTCATCGCCGAGCGCAGCATCGCCAGGATGGGGGCGCGCCGGTCCGGGTCGTCCCAGACCTGAAGGAACGTCCGGACGATCGACTCGCCGAGCCGCTCGTGCGGCTGCGACAGCAGGTGCGGCAGCACGACCGCCGGGTCCACCGGGAACCGCATCGCCTCGACGAACACGCCCTCCTTCGTCCCGAAGAAGTGGTGGACGAGCGCCGGGTCGACGCCGGCCGCGCGGGCGATCGCGCGCAGCGACGTCCCGTCGTAGCCCTTGTCGGCGAACATCTCGCGCGCCTCGGCGAGGATCGCCTCGCGCGTCTCGGTCGGCCCCGGGCGGCGGCCCCGCGCGGACGCGGTCCGCCCGGCGCGCGCGCCGTCGGTCACCGGGCGCCCCGGCGGGTGACCTCCCCGCCCGAGGTGACCTGCCAGGTGTGGTCGGCGGCGGCCAGGTGCAGCCGCGCGAACGCGAGCGCCTCGGCCAGGTCCTCCATGCGCTCGGCGCGGCTGGACGCGCGGCGCGTGTTGACCTCCAGGACGATGTGCCCGCGGAACCCCGACTCGGCGAGGGTCTCCAGCATCGGCCCGCACGGCTGGTTGCCGCGGCCCGGGACGAGGTGCTCGTCCTTGTTGGTGATCCCGACGCCGTCGGCGAGGTGGATGTGGCGGAGCCGGTCGCCGAGGCCCGCGGCCATGCCGAGGGCGTCGGAGCCGGACACGGCGGTGTGCGACAGGTCCAGCGTGACGTGCGGGTAGTCCTGGTCGACGGGGTTCCAGTCGGGCAGGTACATGCCGGCCTCGGCGCCGCGCGCCTTGAGCGGGAACATGTTCTCGACCGCGAACAGCACGTCCGTCTCGTCCTGCATGCGGGCGAGGCCCTCGACGAACTCCTTGGCGTAGTCGCGCTGCCAGCGGAAGGGCGGGTGGACGACGACGACGTCGGCGCCGAGCTCCTCGGCGACCTCCTTGGAGCGGACCAGCTTGCCCCACGGCTCGCGGCCCCAGACCCGCTGGGTGAGCAGCAGGCAGGGCGCGTGGATCGACTTGATCGGGACCTGGTGGTAGTCGGACAGGCGGCGCAGGACGTTGAGGTCCTGCGAGGACGCGTCCGTGGACACCATGACCTCGATGCCGTCGTAGCCGAGCAGCGCGGCGATCTCGAAGGCGCTCGGCACCTTCTCGGGATAGACCGACGCGGTGGACAGCGTGATCGGTGCGTCCGGCACGCGCAGGGCCGGTGAGTAGGCGCCGTTGTGCTGCGGGGTCAAGGCTTCCTCGCCAGGAATGATCGCTCGGCTGGGTCCGTGAGAGGCAGTGTTCGTAAAGGAAAGCCTATGCGCCCGCGCCGGTGATGAAACCCTCGCCCCGAGTGATCCGCGCCGCCCCCGCAGGCGCCGGGCGGGGCGCGGCTACGCTCTGGTCCCGTGGCCGAGATCGCGCCGGGCGCCGTGCCGAGCCCGAACATCTGGAATTCCCCGCAGGTCTACGAGCTGGAGAACCGCGCGGTCGACCCGGACGGGGTGCTGGACGCGGCGATGCGCGCGATCCGGCCGTGGACGGGCGCGACCGTGCTGGACCTCGGCTGCGGCACCGGCTTCCACCTGCCCCATTTCGCCGCGGAGGCGAACCGGGTGATCGGGATCGAGCCGCACGCGGGCCTCGCGGGGGCGGCGGCGCGCCGCGTCCGCGATCTTCCCAACGTCACCGTGCGGGTCGGCGCGGCGCAGGCGCTGCCGCTTCCGGACGCGTCGGTGGACGTGGTGCACGTCCGGTGGGCGTACTTCTTCGGGCCGGGCTGCGAGCCGGGCCTCGCCGAGCTGGACCGGGTCGTCCGGCGCGGCGGCGCGGTCTTCGTCATCGACAACGACGCGACGCGGTCCACGTTCGGCCGCTGGTTCCGGCGCGGGCTGCCGAAGTACGACCCGGAGGCCGTCGAGCGGTTCTGGACGCGGCGCGGCTTCACCCGCGAGCCGCTGACGATCCGGTGGTCGTTCGAGAACCGGGAGGACTTCGCGTCGGTGCTGCGGATCGAGTTCCCCGCCGACCTCGCGGACGAGTTCCTGCGCGAGCATCCCGGCCTGGAAGTGGACTACGCCGTCAATCTGTGGTGGCGTTGCGCCTGAGGTTACTGACGAGTCCGTCACAGTCGGCGTCCCGCTGTGGCCACTCTTGGACCCCGCGTACAACAATTGGCGCCGTACCAACCCGGCGCCGCCAGGCGCCCGCGACGCCGCCCCCGACCCCCGGCCGGCGTCCGCCCCGAAGGAACGGAGGAACCGGCCATGGGCCGTGCCGCCAGGACGAGCCGCAATGTGATCGCCGCCGCCGCGCTCGCCGGAGCCGGCGCCGGAGCCGGACTGGCCCTGCAGCGCCGCGCCGTCCGCCGCCTCCAGCTGCGGCCCGACCCCTACGCCGGCGAGCCGTTCGGCTCGCTGCGCGGCCGGCCCGTCCCCGTCCGCGCCGACGACGGCACCCGGCTGTACGCCGAGGTCGACGGCGAGGACCGCACCGACCTCGCCGTCGTGTTCTCGCACGGCTGGACCCTCACCCAGGACTCCTGGCACTTCCAGCGCAAGGCGCTGCGCGGCCTCGGCCGGCTCGTCTTCTGGGACCAGCGCGGCCACGGCCGCTCCGACGGCGGCGACCGCGACGGCTACAGCCTCGACCGCCTCGCGGGCGACCTCGCCGCCGTCATCGACGCGACCGTCCCCGCCGGCACGCCCGTCGTCCTCGTCGGCCACTCCATGGGCGGCATGACCACGATGCGGTACGCGGACGCGCACGCCGACCTCGTCGGCGACAAGATCGTCGCGACCGGGCTGCTGTGCACCTCGTCCGGCGGCCTCGGCGAGGTCACCCTCGGCATGCCGGCCCTCGTCGCGCGCACCACGCAGCGCGTCCTGCCGCGCGCCCTGCGCGCCCTCGGCGCCGGCTCCGCCGGCATCGAGAAGGTCCGCCACCTCGGCCGGGACGGCTCCACGCTGATCCTCGACCTGGTCGCCTACGGCCCCGACGCCAGCCCCGCCGCCGTCGCGTTCGCCGAGCAGATGATGACCGAGACCCGGATGGACGCGCTCATCGACTTCTTCCACTCGATGGTCACCACCGAGGTGATCAGCGACTGCGCCGCCCTCGCCGCCGCCGACACCCTGGTCATCGGCGCCGAGAACGACATGCTCACCCCCGTCGAGCACAGCCTCAAGATCGCCGGCTGCGTGCCGTCCGCGCGGCTGGAGGTCGTCCCCACCGCCGGCCACATGGCCATGCTGGAACGCCCCAGCGTCGTCTCCGACCACCTCGGCGACCTCATCGAGCGCGCGAGGAAGACCGCGACCGCCTAGGTCCGCCGGCGGATTCTGTCGGCGGCGGGCCCTAGAGTCTCGGGCCATGGCGAAGGCGAAGACGGCGAAGGCTGCCTACCGCTGCTCGGAATGCGGCTGGCAGACCTCGAAGTGGGTGGGGCGCTGCGGCGAGTGCCAGACCTGGGGCACGGTCACCGAGGCGGCCTCCGCCACCCCCGCGCGGGTGGTGACCGCCGGGCCCGTCAGCACGCCCGCCCGGCCGATCGGGCAGGTCGACGTCCAGAACGCGCAGACCAGGCCCACCGGGCTGGACGAGCTCGACCGCGTGCTCGGCGGCGGCATCGTGCCCGGGGCCGTGCTGCTGCTCGCGGGCGAGCCCGGCATCGGCAAGTCGACGCTGCTGCTGGAGGTCGCGGCGCTGGCGTCCACGCCGCCGGAGATCCCCCGCAACGCGCCCGCCAGGCGCGTCCTGTACGTCACCGGCGAGGAGTCGGCCGAGCAGGTCCGGCTGCGCGCCGACCGCGTCGGCGCCGTCACCGACGAGCTGTACCTCGCCGCCGAGACGGAGCTGTCCGCCGTCCTCGGCCACGTCGACGCCGTCGAGCCCGCCCTGCTGGTCGTCGACTCCATCCAGACCATCGGGACGTCCGAGGTCGACGGCGCACCCGGCGGCGTCACGCAGATCCGCGAGGTCGCCGCCAACCTGATCAGGGTCGCCAAGGAGCGCGGCATCACCGTCGTGCTGGTCGGCCACGTCACCAAGGAGGGCGCGATCGCGGGCCCCCGGCTGCTGGAGCACCTCGTCGACGTCGTCCTGTACTTCGAGGGCGACCGGCACTCCCGGCTCCGGATGATCCGCGCCGTGAAGAACCGCTACGGCCCGACCGACGAGCTCGGCTGCTTCGACCTGTCCGAGGTCGGGATCGTCGGGCTGCCCGACCCGAGCGGGCTGTTCCTCACCCGCCGCGAGGAGCCCGTCCCCGGCACCTGCGTCACCGTCACGCTGGAGGGCCGCCGGCCGCTCGTCGCGGAGGTGCAGGCGCTCGTCGCCAAGTCGCACCTGCCCGCGCCGCGGCGCGCCACGTCCGGCCTCGACACCTCCCGCGTCGCGATGGTGCTGGCCGTCCTCGCCCAGCGCTGCAAGATCTCCATGCACGAGCAGGACGTGTACGTCTCGACCGTCGGCGGCGTCCGGCTCGCCGAGACCTCCGTCGACCTCGCGCTCGGCCTCGCCGTCGCCGGGTCCACCGTCGAGCAGGCGCTGTCGGGCAGCCTGATCGCGCTCGGCGAGGTCGGCCTCGCCGGGGAGGTCCGGGTGGTGCCGGGCGTGCAGCGGCGGCTCGCCGAGGCCGCCCGGCTCGGGTTCAAGCACGCCGTCGTCCCGCGCGGGTCCCTGGAGCTCGCCGACGGGTCGCCGCTCAAGCGCGCCGACCCGCAGCTCACCAGCTACGAGGGCATGAAGGTGATGGAGGTCGACAGCCTGCAGCAGGCCCTCCAGGTCGCCTTTACCGCGCCATGACGCGGGTAGCGCGAGAGTATTACGGCACGCGTCAGACGGATGCGACCAGGGGAGGAACCGGGTCACCGCCCTCCTCGGTAAACTGACGCCGTCCAGCGACCTCCGGGGGCCAGGTGCCAGAACACGACAAGGCTCATGACGAACGACGCCGCGCCACGCTCGCCGCGGTGGCCCCGGGCACGCAGATACGCGACGGCCTGGAGCGGATCCTGCGAGGGCACACCGGCGGCCTGATCGTGCTCGGCTACGACCAGGCCGTCGAGGACCTCTGCTCGGGCGGCTTCGAACTCGACGTGGAGTTCTCCGCGACCCGGCTGCGCGAGCTGGCCAAGATGGACGGCGCGATCGTGCTGGACAACGACCACCACCGCATCGTGCGGGCCGCCGTCCACCTCGTGCCGGACTCCACCATCCCCACCGAGGAGTCGGGCACCCGGCACCGCACCGCCGAGCGCGTCGCCCGCCAGACGCCCCACCCGGTCATCTCGGTGAGCCAGTCGATGCGGATCATCGCGCTGTACCTGGACGGCATCCGCTACGTCCTGGAGGACTCCGCGGCGATCCTGTCGAAGGCCAACCAGGCCCTCGCGACGCTCGAGCGCTACAAGCTGCGGCTCGACGAGGTGTCCGGCACGCTGTCCGCGCTGGAGATCGAGGACCTCGTCACCGTCCGCGACGTCAGCGCGGTCGTGCAGCGGCTGGAGATGGTCCGCCGGATCGCCGACGAGATCGAGGGCTACGTCGTCGAGCTCGGCACCGACGGCCGGCTGCTGTCCCTGCAGCTGGACGAGCTGGTCTCCGGCGTCGACGTGGACCGGGAGCTGATCGTCCGCGACTACCCGTCGGACGACACGCGCGCCCGCGGCGTCAACGCGATCCTGTCCGCGCTGGACACGCTGTCGGCCAACGAGCTGCTCGACCTGTCCACGGTCGCGGAGGTGATGGGGTTCGCCGGGCCCGACGCCCTCGACCTGCCGGTCAGCCCGAAGGGGTTCCGGCTGCTGGCGAAGGTGCCGCGGCTGCCGAGCATGGTCGTCGAGCGCCTCGTCGAGCATTTCGGCGGGCTGCAGAAGCTCCTCGCCGCGAGCATCGACGACCTGCAGGCGGTCGGCGGGGTCGGCGAGTCCCGGGCCCGCAGCGTCCGCGAGGGGCTGTCGCGGCTCGCCGAGTCGTCGATCCTCGAACGCTACGTGTGACGTTCGCCGGGCCTCAGCGCAGGTGGAAGATCCGCTTGCCCGCGTTGCCGCCCTTGAGCGCGTTGCCGCTCTTGCCCGCGTTGCCGCCCTTGAGCACCGCGACGTAGGTTCCGGGCCGTGCGGGCGCGCCGCCGCAGCCGCGGTGGCGGTCCCAGGTGACGGCGGCGGTGGAGGGGACGCCGCGCCGCAGCGTCCGCTTTCCGGACGCGCCCTTACGGCACTCCCCCGACGACCAGATCCGGTCCTTCCCGGACGTGACGACGACATAGAGCGAACCGGTGTCGAACCTGCACGACGCGGCGTTCGTGTTCACGACGGTGATGCCGAACCGCGGGCTCTGTCCGGCCGCGTACGACTTCGACGCCGTCATCGTGAACACCAGATCGTGGGGCTTGCAGGGCCCGCCGCTCTCCGCGGGCTCCGGCGTGACGGTCGTCGTCACCGTCACCGTCGGCACCGCGGTCGGCGGCGCCGCGGGCACGCCCGAGTCGATCGCCCCGGCGTTCCGGACGGGCTCCTTCTCGCCGCCTCCGCTGCTCCCGCCCCCGCACGCCCACACCAGGGCTCCGACCGCACCGGCCATTCCGGCCAGCACCGCGACGCGGCGCCGCCAATACCGGTCCAGCGATAATTGACGCTCGGTACCCGTATCCATACGGTCAGTATGCATTCGCGGAATCGCCACGAGGGTCCGACCCGCCGCGTGCCACAATGGCGGTCCGCCATGAACTCCACCTATACCGACCCGATTCTCGACTGGTACGCCGCGAACGCCCGGGACCTCCCGTGGCGCGTCCCCGGCGCCACGCCCTGGGGCGTCCTCGTCAGCGAGATCATGCTGCAGCAGACCCCGGTCGCCCGCGTCCTGCCCATCTGGCAGGCCTGGATGGACCGCTGGCCCACCCCCGCCGCGCTCGCCGCCGAACCGTCCGGCGAGGCCGTCCGCGCCTGGGGCCGGCTCGGCTACCCGCGCCGCGCGCTGCGCCTCCACGAGAGCGCCCGCGCGATCACCGACCGGCACGGCGGCGAGGTCCCCTCGTCCCACGCCGACCTGCTCGCGCTCCCCGGCATCGGCGCCTACACGGCCGCCGCCGTCGCCAGCTTCGCGTTCCGGCAGCGGCACGCCGTCCTCGACACCAACGTCCGCCGCGTCCTGGCCCGGCTCGTGTCCGGCGAGGAGTACCCGCCGAAGGCGCAGACCAAGGCGGAGGTGAGGCTCGCCGAGGGCCTGCTGCCCCTCGACCCGCCGACCGCCGCCCGCTGGGCCGTCGCCGTCATGGAGCTCGGCGCCCTCGTCTGCACGGCCCGCACGCCCCGCTGCGTCGACTGCCCCGTCCTCGCCCAGTGCGCCTGGCACCTGAACGGCCGTCCCGCCTACGACGGCCCGCCCCGCAAGGGCCAGACCTACGCGGGCACCGACCGGCAGTGCCGCGGCCGCCTCCTCGCCGTCCTCCGCGACGCCGACGGCCCCGTCGAGAAGCCCGCCCTCGACGTCGTCTGGTCCGACGCCGCGCAACGCGAGCGCGCCCTGGACGCCCTCATAGCCGACGGCCTGGTGGACCCCCTGGACGACGGCCGCTACACCCTCCCCACCTGACCCGACATGCCGTCACGACGACGGGCGAATAATCGCTCGTCAGGCGCCTCGGCGGGGACGTACCGTACGGCGGGTGCGTGATCTGCTGAGGCTGCCGAAAGCCCATTTGCACGTTCATCTGGAAAGCACCGTGCGGTGGGACACGCTTCGCGACATCGGCGGCGCGAACGGCGTCGAGGTGCCCGGCAGCGGCGGGACCTTCGGGGGGTTCGCCGCCTTCTTCGCGCGGAACGAGCTCGTCCGCAGCTGCCTGCGGCGGCCCGGCGACTTCCGGCGGATCGCCTACGAGTTCTGCGAGGACGAGGCGGCGCAGGGCACCCGCTACGCCGAGGTGTCCTTCACCGCGGCCGCGCACGGTGAACGGCTCGGCGACCTCGACATGCCGCTGGCCGCCGTCCGCGAGGGCCTGGACGCCGGGCGCGAGGCGTTCGGGGTCGAGGTGGGCCTGCTGCTCGACCACTCGCGCCGCCGCTCAGTCGACCGGGCGTGGCGGACGCTGGACCTCGCCCGCCGCCATGACGGCGTCGTCGCCGTCGGCCTGGCGGGCGACGAGTCCTACCCGGGCGACCCGTTCACCGAGGTCTTCGCGGCGGCCCGTGACGCCGGGCTGCACGTCGTCCACCACGCGGGCGAGGGCGAGGGCGCGGCGAGCATCCGGCAGGCGATCGGCCCCGGCCGCACCGAGCGCCTCGGCCACGGCATCCGCGTCCTGGACGACCCGGACCTGGTCGCCGAGGTCCGCGAACGGAGGATCCCGCTGGAGGTCTGCCCGTCGTCCAACGTCGCGCTGGGCTTCGCGCCGTCCCTCGCCGGCCATCCCCTCCCGCGCCTGCGCGAGGCGGGGCTGATCGTCACGGTCAACACCGACATTCCCGCACTGATCGGCACGCCGCTCGCCACGGAGTACGGCCGCGTCCGCGACGCGTTCGGCTACGACGACGCGACGCTCGCCGCCTTGGCGGGCGCCGGCGTCGACGCGTCCTTCGCCCCGGCGTCCACGAAGGCGCGCCTGCACCGGGAGATCGAGAGCTGGCTGGCCGCCGCCTGACTCAGGTGGGCAGGGGACGGTCGTTGACGATGTGCTTCATCACGAGGGTCGAGTTCAGGCGCTGGACGCCGGGCAGCGCGGAGAGCACGTCGTCCTCCAGCTCCTGGTAGGCGGTCAGGTCGGCGGTGACGATGCGGAGCAGGTAGTCGGGGTCGCCGAACAGCCGCTGCGCCTGCACCACTTCGGGGACCCGTTCGACCGCCGCCTCGAAGCCGAGGAGGGTGTCCCGGTCCTCCTGCCGCATGGTGACGAACACCAGCGCCTGGAAGGTCAGGCCGAGGGCGGCGGCGTCCACGACCGCGCGGTAGCCGCGGATGGTCCCGCTGCGCTCCAGTTCCCGCAGCCGGCGGTGGCAGGGGGACACGCTCAGCCCGACCCGCGCCGCCACATCGGTGATCGTCGCGCGGCCGTCCTCCTGGAGCACCGCAATGATCTTCCGGTCGATGGCGTCCATGCAGAAGATCCTTCCACGGCGGCGGCGCGTTGCGGTGAAACTTAGCAGCACATTCTGGCAGATCAACCATATTCTCCCCTCATTAGCCGCCATCCGAGGGGATGTCCCGCCATGGCCACCGGCTCCGTCCTCGCCTTCTGGTCCATCGCGTTCCTGCTCATCGCCGTCCCGGGGTCGGACTGGGCGTTCATGATCAGCGCCGGGCTGCGCGGGCGCTCCGTCCTCCCCGCGGTGAGCGGGCTGGTCACCGGGTACGCCGCCGTCACGCTCGTCGTCGCGGCCGGCATCGGGGCCCTCGTCGCCGGCTCCCCGAGCCTCCTCACCGCCCTCACGACCGTCGGCGGGGCGTACCTGATGTGGCACGGCGCCACGACCCTCGCCCACCCGTCCACCCCGGACGCGCAGGGCTCACGGCCCGCAGGCACCGGATGGGGGATCTTCCTGCGCGGCATCGGCGCCAGCGGCCTCAACCCGAAGGGGCTGCTGATCTTCGTCGCGCTGCTGCCCCAGTTCACGGACCCGGACGGCCGCCTGCCGATCGCCGGCCAGATCGGCGTCCTCGGCGCGACCTACATGGCCACCTGCGCGCTCTTCTACCTCGTCCTCGGCACGATCGCGCGCACCGCGCTGCAGGGCCGCCCGGCCACCGCCCGCACGATCAGCCGGCTGTCCGGGGCCGCCATGGCGGGCATCGGCGCCTGGCTGCTCATCGACCGCCTCTTCTTCTAAATAAACATATATGTTTGTTAGAGTGGCGGTCGCCGAACCGAGGAGGCGACCGATGAGCTCCGCACACTGGCCCGAGAGCGTCGACGAGATCATCGGAGGCGACCAGGCAGTCATGCTCGCCACGGTCACCCCCGCCCGCGGCGTCGTGCTCACCCCGGTGACGAACTTCGGTGCGCGGGACCGCGGCGCCGGCACCGTCACCGTGAACAGCTCGGTCGGGGGCTGGAAGAAGCTGGAGCGGATCAGGCGCGATCCCCGCGTGGCCCTGGCCTTCCACACCCGGCTCCACGGCTACAGCGACCGCCCCGAGTACGTGCTGGTCCAGGGCACCGCGTCGCTCTCGGCCCCGCGCGACGACTATCCCGCGTCCCTGGGCGCGGACTGGGAGCGTTTCGACGGGCCGCGCGCCACCGGCCCGTTCTGGGGTCCCTGGCTGCGCCCTTACTACACCCGCGTGGTCATCGACATCGCGGTCGAGCGGCTGATCGTGTGGCCGGACCTCTCCTGCAAGGGGAACCCGGAGGTCTTCGGCCCCCCGCTGCCGGGCCCGCCGCCGCCGCAGAAGGCACCGGGCCTCGGCACCGGTCCCCGCATCGACCACGTCAAGGCGGCCTCCCGGCTGGAGAGCCTTCCCGACGCCCTGCTCGGCTGGACCGGCACCGACGGCTTCCCCGTGGTGGTCCCCGTCGGTTTCAGCGGTCAGGACGCCGGCGGGATACTCCTGCACGTCCCGCTCGGCGTCCTTCCCGACGGCGGACGCCGCGCCGGCCTGACCGCCCACTCCTTCAGCAAGTTCGTGCAGGGGCAGCATCAGCGCGTCCACACGGGCTGGCTGGAAAGCGGCCCGCAGGTCCGCTACGCGCCGCACACCGAGCTCGCCTACCGGACGCCGCCGTCCAAGCTCCTCTACCGGCTCGGGATAGGGGTGGCCATGCGCGTCGCCCTCCGCCGCGCTCGCAGCGCGGGCCACGACATCGCGCAGTGACCCCGCGGCCCCGGGCGGCCGTCCACCGGACGACGGTGTGTCAGCGGACGACGGTGTGTCAGCGGACGACGGTGTGTACGTGCCCTGCGCGGATCTCGCGGAGGAACGGGTCGGCGTCGTCCGCCCACTCGTCGGGCGTGCGGACGACCGGGTGGACGGGCAGGCCGAGCCGGGCGGCGGCCTCCTGGGCCGCGTCGAAGGCCGTCTCGCGCCCGAGGTCCCCGATCAGGAGGACTTCGACGTCGACGGGCTGCTCGCCCGGCACACCGGCATAGCGGGCCGCCCAGGGGCCGAACAGGTGCGCCTCGCGGACCGCGGGCAGCCGCCCGAACTCCTCGGCGACCACGGCGGCGGGGCCGAACGTCAGCATCACCAGGCGGGCGAGCGGCTCGTACAGCGGGCTGCGCTCGTCGCGGGACACCAGCCGCCCCGCGAGCGTGCGGCGCAGGGCGAGGACACCGGCCCGCGACAGCCGCTCCACCTCGCGCATCACCGTGCCGAGGTCGCTGCGGAGCATCACCGCGAGGTCGAGCATCGACGCCTCGCGCCGGGGCCCGAGCAGCAGCCGGCCGAGCAGCTCCCCCTGCAGCCGGGACCGGAAGATCGGCAGCTGCGGCGGGGCCGGCGCGCGCACGTCGCGCAGGAACGCCGCGTCCGGCGAGCGGCCCCGAGACCGTCCGTACTCCGCCGCCGAACCCACCGCATTCGATCGCATGTTCGAATACTAGGAGCCGCCTCCGACATCCCGGGGTCCGCTCAGAGCTCGGTCGGCGACTCCGGCTCGCGGAGGAACAGGCAGAACGGATGGCCGACCGGGTCGCGGAAGACGCGGACGTCGTCGTCGGGCTGGACGTCGGCGAGGACGGCGCCCGCCTCCTCGGCATGCCGGGACGCCGAGTCCAGATCGTCCACCTCGATGTCCAGATGCGCCTGGATCTGCTGCTCGCCGGCGACCGCGGGCCAGACCGGCCGGGCATGGAGGGGCTCGGCCTGGAAGGACAGGCCCGTCCCTCCTCCCGGCGGGCGCAATTTCACCCAGCCCGCGTCCTTCTGGACGACCGTCCACCCCAGAAGCCGCTGGTAGAACGCGGCGAGCGCGTACGGGTCGGGGGCGTCGAGGACCGGGGCGGACAGGGTCAGGCGCGGCGGGTGGCTCACGTCGGCTCCAGGGATCGGGAGAGTCCTTCGGACGGATCCTTCCCGCCGCCCCCCGAACATGCGGCAGAGCCCGCCGGACATGCGGCAGGGCCCGCCGAACATGCGGAAGGGCCCGCACCGAACGCATCGGTGCGGGCCCTGCCGAGGGCTGAGGTGATCAGTCCTTGTTGAAGTTGACCGCTCCCTCGATGGGCGGGGCGTCGGGGACCGTGGCGGACGGCTTCGGCACGCCCCGGAAGGTGAACTTGGCGTTCTCCGCCGTGTCCTTGTCCTCCGGGTTGAAGCCCTCGGTGCCGACGATCACGATCTGGCCCGGCTTGAGCTCGTTGTACAGGATCTTCTCGGACAGGTTGTCCTCGATCTCCCGCTGGATCGTGCGGCGCAGCGGCCGGGCGCCGAGCACCGGGTCGTAGCCCCGGATCGCCAGCAGGTCTTTGGCCTCCTGGCGCAGCTCGATGCCCATGTCGCGGTCCTTCAGCCGCTCGTCCACCCGGGCGATCATCAGGTCGACGATCTGGATGATCTCCTTCGGGGTGAGCTGGTGGAAGACCACCGTGTCGTCGACGCGGTTGAGGAACTCGGGACGGAAGTGCTGCTTCAGCTCCTCCGACACCTTCGCCTTCATCCGCTCGTACGAGCCCTGCTCGTCGTTCTGGCGGGCGAAGCCCATCGAGACGCCCTTGGAGATGTCCTTGGACCCCAGGTTCGTCGTCATGATGATGACGGTGTTCTTGAAGTCCACGACACGGCCCTGCGCGTCGGTGAGGCGGCCGTCCTCCAGGATCTGCAGCAGCGAGTTGAAGATGTCCTGGTGGGCCTTCTCGATCTCGTCGAACAGGACCACCGAGAACGGCTTGCGGCGCACCTTCTCCGTCAGCTGGCCGCCCTCCTCGTACCCGACGTAGCCGGGCGGGGAGCCGAACAGCCGCGAGACCGTGTGCTTCTCCATGAACTCGGACATGTCGAGCTGGATCAGCGCGTCCTCGTCGCCGAACAGGAACTCCGCGAGGGTCTTGGACAGCTCCGTCTTACCGACGCCGGACGGGCCGGCGAAGATGAACGAGCCGCCGGGACGCTTCGGGTCCTTCAGGCCGGCGCGGGTGCGGCGGATCGACTGCGAGAGCGCCTTGATGGCGTCCTCCTGGCCGATGACGCGCTTGTGGAGCTCGTCCTCCATGCGCAGCAGCCGGGTGGACTCCTCCTCGGTCAGCTTGAAGACCGGGATGCCGGTGGCGGTGGCGAGGACCTCGGCGATCAGCTCGTCGGTGACCTCGGCGACGACGTCCATGTCGCCGGCCTTCCACTCCTTCTCCCGCTGCGCCTTCTGGCCGAGCAGCTGCTTCTCGGAGTCGCGCAGCGCGGCGGCCTTCTCGAAGTCCTGCGCGTCGATCGCGGACTCCTTCTCGCGCCGCACGTCGGCGATCTTCTCGTCGTACTCGCGCAGGTCCGGCGGCGCGGTCATCCGGCGGATGCGCATCCGCGAACCGGCCTCGTCGATGAGGTCGATCGCCTTGTCCGGCAGGAACCGGTCGCTGATGTAGCGGTCGGCGAGCTGCGCGGCCGCGACCAGCGCGCTGTCGGTGATCGACACGCGGTGGTGCGCCTCGTAGCGGTCCCGCAGGCCCTTGAGGATCTCGATCGTGTGCGACAGCGACGGCTCGGCGACCTGGATCGGCTGGAAGCGGCGCTCCAGCGCGGCGTCCTTCTCCAGGTGCTTGCGGTACTCGTCGAGCGTGGTGGCGCCGATGGTCTGCAGCTCGCCGCGGGCCAGCATCGGCTTGAGGATGCTGGCGGCGTCGATCGCGCCCTCGGCGGCGCCCGCGCCGACGAGCGTGTGCAGCTCGTCGATGAACAGGATGATGTCGCCGCGGGTGCGGATCTCCTTGAGCACCTTCTTCAGGCGCTCTTCGAAGTCGCCGCGGTACCGGGAGCCGGCGACCAGCGCGCCGAGGTCGAGGGTGTAGAGCTGCTTGTCCTTCAGCGTCTCCGGGACCTCGCCCTTGACGATCTTCTGCGCGAGCCCCTCGACGACGGCCGTCTTGCCGACGCCGGGCTCGCCCACGAGGACCGGGTTGTTCTTGGTGCGGCGGGACAGCACCTGCATGACCCGCTCGATCTCCTTGTCCCGGCCGATGACCGGGTCCAGCTTGCCCTCCCGCGCGGCCTGCGTCAGGTTGCGGCCGAACTGGTCGAGCACAAGGGAGGTGGACGGCGCGGACTCCGACGGGCCGCCGGAGGCGGCCGGCTCCTTGCCCTGGTAGCCGTGCAGCAACTGGATGACCTGCTGGCGGACCCGGTTGAGGTCGGCGCCGAGCTTGACCAGCACCTGGGCGGCGACGCCCTCGCCCTCCCGGATCAGGCCGAGCAGGATGTGCTCCGTGCCGATGTAGTTGTGGCCGAGCTGCAGCGCCTCGCGCAGTGACAGCTCGAGGACCTTCTTGGCGCGCGGAGTGAACGGGATGTGGCCCGACGGCGCCTGCTGGCCCTGGCCGATGATCTCCTCGACCTGCTGGCGGACCGCCTCAAGGCTGATCCCCAGGCTCTCCAAGGCCTTGGCAGCGACGCCCTCACCCTCGTGGATCAGACCCAGGAGGATGTGCTCGGTGCCGATGTAGTTGTGGTTGAGCATCCTGGCCTCTTCTTGGGCCAGGACGACAACCCGCCGCGCGCGGTCGGTGAACCTCTCGAACATCTCGTCGCTCCTCACAGAGCGGTTGGGCAGAGTCCGGAACGTCCGGAACTGTCCTTCCGCATGCTAGCCCGCCCCGAGGAGGCCGCCCGGTGCACTCCCACCAGGAGACGTTCCCCAGCTAAGCGCTGTTCAGTCTCATCCAACTACCGCATCGGTGCGTCATGTTCCCGCTACGCCCCAAGCGAACGGGGGCTTTCCGCAGGTCGTCCGGGGTCGCGTCCGAGGATCGCCGAATGGGGGCGAGGTCCCGGTGTACCTCGCCGCGGCGGACGCGAAACCGGGCGGTCGCTACGCCACAAGCGAACGGCCCGTCTCATGGAGGGAGACGGGCCGCCGGGGCGGGGCTGGCGGATCAGTTCGCCGCCTCGTACTGCTCGATCACGGTGGCCGGGATCCTGCCGCGCTCATTGACCTTGATGCCATTGTTCTTGGCCCAGGCGCGGATCTCGGCGCTGCGCTCGCGGCTGGACGCGCCGCGCGGGCGGCGCCGCTTGTTGACCGTGCCGGCCTTGCGCGACTTCTCCACGAACGGCAGCAGAGAATCCCGCAGCTTCTTAGCGTTGGCGCCACTCAGGTCGATCTCGTAGGAGGCGCCGTCGATCGAGAACGCTACGGTCTCGTCCGCCTCGCCACCGTCGAGGTCGTCGACGAGAAGCACCTGAACCTTCTGTGCCATGGGGACAGACCTTTCGGCTGGAGCAAACTATGCATTCGGTTGACAAAGATATACCGGGAAGTCTGCCGATGACAATTCAAGTCGCCGATGAACATCCCTTGGCTGCCGGTAACGGCTTGGCCACCGGTGCGCGGAGGGCGGTGCCGGGGCGGGTCGTTGACGCGCCGTTCAATTCCGGCGGACGGTCCGGGGCGTGGATTTCGGCGTGACCGGCGTCACGGCGCACGGCGCTGACCTGGGCCGTCGAAGACGCATTGGACCAGGTATCGGGGCACTCGGGCATTCCACCGGGGGGACCTCGGGCGGAAAAGTGTCCACCGGGACCTTAACAGGGTGAGCACACCCGCACCGCTTGCCGACCTTTAGCCCTGCCGTAACGGCACTAACCAGGGCATGCGCCCGGAATGCACCGGAGACCGGTGCGGGACCGGTCCCACCGGGCCCGCAGGCCCGCCACCGGCGGATGTCGACGGATTACGGGACGGGAAGCCGGGACGAAAATCTGTTGCCGTCCGGGGCGCGGGAACTGGCCGCGGGATGGCGGAGCGTAACGCCGCCGGTACCAGTCCATCCCGAAATCTGGGGATAAGCGGCAGAATCCGCCTGCGTGCGCCGGTCCCGGCGAGACGGCGTCCCATCCGGACTAACTGCGGCGGCCCAATGAACACCGACTCCCGGGCGTCCCGGAAGCACATCCCAAACCGGAGGGGCCTTCCGGCAGGAGACACATCCTCCCGGAATCCCGCCCGTAACCCGAACGTGTCCGGAACGAGCCGGCATTGGCCCGCCGAAGTCCGGGTGTCCGAAACAGCGCGAGGATCTCCCGCAAAGCCCGGCGGCACGGGGCCCGGCAAAGCCGCGGGGCCCCCGGTGCGGGCGCTCAACGCGATCAGGGCCCGGCGTCACCGGGCACGCCGGGACGCCGCACCGTCATCTCCGAGAGCGCCGCAAACGCCGGTGAATCAGGACGTGCGGCGTTTTACGACCAGGGTGCCGGCGAGCCTGTCATGGACGGCCCGGCGCTGCGTCCCCTCGTATATGAACCCGGCGTTCGCCACCCAGAACAGGCTCGCCAGAAGACCGAGAATGTGGACGGGCCGCAGCGCGATCGGCACGGAGTACACCGCGGCGCGCAGGACGGCCCGCGGGACGCTCGGGCGGCCGTACCGGCCCTCGGCCGCCCCACCGGAGGTTTCCGGGGCGCCGGCCCGCTCCGCGTCCGTGGCGGCGCCCTCAGGCCCGGACGGCTCCGGGACGACCTGGATCCCCGCGAAGCGCTTCCCGAGGGTCTGCCCCCACAGCGCCAACTGGACGGCCTCGTACAGGAGCATGCAGCCCGCTACGGCCGGCGGTGCGATGACGTCCAGCCGGTGGCCGGACACGAATTCCTTCACCACGATGATGACGGGCAAGCCGACGATGAGGGTGTCGACGATGCGCGCCAGGAGGCGCTGCCCAGGCTCCGCGAGCGCCGAGCCCGGCTCCGGGTCCTCGTGCCGCAGGGGCTCGCCGTCCGGGATGCCGTGATCGGTCCCGGACGGCTCGTCCGACCCCTGCGCGGGTGTTCGCGGAGTCGCCATCGCGGCCCTACTCCGCGTACTCGGCGTACTCGCCGTATCCGGCGCGCTCGTCGATGACGAGGGTGTCGGCGAAGCGGTCGTGCAGGGCCTGGTGCAGGGGCTGGTCCCAGATGGCCCACAGGTACGCCATGAGCGCACCCGCCCAGACCAGCAGCATCCCGTAGGCGAAGTACTGCCACACCATCACGGCGAGGACGAGGAAGAAGAAGACGCCGAGCTGATAGCCCACGTGGGTGATGGCGGCCCGCCATACGGCCTGCGTCGTCGTCAGCTGGTTCCCCGCCGGACGCGCCTGCACGACGCCGATGCCCATGAAGCGCTTGCCGAACGTCCGGCCCCACATGGACAGCTGTACGGCCTCGTAGACGAAAGGCAGGACCGACAGGACGGCGAACAGCGTGAAGATGATGGGCCAGTTCCAGATGCCGCCGTCGTCCTCGGTCTTGCTACCGGGCTTCCCCAGCCCGAACGCGCCGACCGTGATGGGAAGGACGAGCGCGAAGCCGAAGGCCGCCACGAGGGCGTTGTCGATGATGCGGGCCCCAGCACGCCGAAGGATCGGCGCCAGCGGCATGTCACCGCTCTGGGAACCGCCGTACTGGTCGTAGGCGGGCTCATAGGGCTCGTACGAGGGCTGCCCCCACTGGTCCTGCTGGGGTTCCTGCCACTGCTGTTGCGGCTGATGCTGTTGCTGCCATTGCGGTTGCTGCTGCTGTGGCTGCTGCTGTGGCTGCTGCTGTGGCTGCTGCTGCCACTGCTGGGCGGGCGGCTGAGCCTGACCTTGCCGCCCGGGCTGCTGCCTTTGCGGGGGACCCTGGTAGGGGGGCGGCGGTCCGTACGAACCCTGCCCCTGCGACGGCTGATAAGGCCGCCCGCGGTTGGGGGAATCGCTCATGTGGGGTCAGTCCTCCAGGCGAAGCAACATCCGTGTGTTGCCCAACGTATTGGGCTTGACCCTGTCGAGGTCCAAGAACTCTGCCACGCCGTCGTCGTAAGAGCGGAGGAGTTCCTCGTACACCTCTGGCGCCACCGGAGTACCGAGGATCTGCTGGAAGCCGTGCCGTGCGAAGAACTCCACTTCGAAGGTAAGGCAGAAAACCCGCCGGACGCCGAGTTCCCGCGCGGTCTCCAGGAGCCGGGCGACGATGCGGTGCCCGATCCCGCGCCCGCCGTACCCCTTGTCGACGGCGACCGACCGGACCTCCGCCAGGTCCTCCCACATCACGTGGAGCGCCCCGCAGGCCACGATGGGCCCGGGCTCCCCCGGCAGGGCGCCCTGGACGTCCTCGGCGACCCAGAACTCCTGCACGTCCTCGTACAGCTTCACCGTCGACTTCTTGAGCAGGCGCCGCCCCGACCCGGCGTACAGCTCGACCAGCCTGCGGATCCCCTGAACGTCGGCGGTGCGCGCACGCCTGATCACGACTTCCACAAACAGGCGAGATTACCGAACGCCCCGCACACCCCCGCACACCCCCGGCCACCGGCGGGCGTGCCCGCCCAGGTCGGGAGGCCGCCCGGGGCGCGGCCACCGGTGGCCGGGGGCGCTCCACAACCGGCGCTTCACCCCGTACCGTCCGCCACGACCTGCGAATTCGCATGTTCTGGTTGGCATCCAATGGCGGTTCCGTTAGTGTCCCGCTCTGACGTCGGCCTTCCGCGAGGCGGAGGCCGGACCGCCGAGTCCACGGGCCGCAGCCGGCGCCCCGCGGAGCCGGGGACCCACTTTCGGAGCGTTCGGGGGCATCACCCCGAGCCGATGCCGTCTGGGGTGAATCCGCAGCCGCGCGGAGAGATCCGCGCGCGCCCAGCGGACGGGCTGCTCCGGCCCGAACCCGTCAGCTAACTCGGTAGGCGGACGAGGAGAGGAGATTTGGTGCGGACGGCTCGCTTCCGTGTCCGGGCGCTCACGATCGCCGGCGCGCTCGTCGCCCTTTCCATCACGCCCCACGTGGTGGTCCCGCATTCGCTCCCCATGGCGCACGCCGACCCCGACCCGTCGGCCAAGGAGCTGAAGGACCAGGCGTTCAAGCTGGCGGACCAGCTGGAGAAGCTGACCGAGCAGTACAACGGCCTGAAGGTGAAGCTGGAGCAGTCGCAGCGGGCGGCCAAGGTCGCCGCCGGCAACGCCGCGCGCCAGCAGAAGTCCCTGGAGGGCCTGCGGGAGAAGGTCGGCAGCCTGGCCGCCACGAGCTACATGCAGGGCGGCACCGACCCCACGGTCTCGTTCATCTCCGCCCAGGACCCGCAGGTCGTCCTCGACCGGGCCGCCACGCTCAACTACTTCGCCACGCAGGACAGCACGCAGGTCCTCGGGCTCATGCAGGCGATGCAGTCCGCCCAGCGCGCGCGCAAGTCCGCCGAGGAGCGCGCCCAGCAGGTCACCCAGCTGAAGGTTCAGCTCACCGCGCAGAAGAAGAAGGTCACCTCGGCCTACGAGAAGGTCCGCGGCAAGGCCGTCAAGAAGGACCCGACCCTGCTGGCGAAGCTGCCCGTCATCGGCGACGGCAAGGCCGCGCAGGCGCTGCGGTACGCGATGAGCAAGCTCGGCAGCCCGTACGTGTGGGGTGCCGCCGGTCCGACCACGTTCGACTGCTCGGGGCTGACGATGTGGGCCTACAAGCAGGTCGGCATCAACCTGCCGCACTACACCGGCAGCCAGTGGAACGCCGGGACCCACGTCCCGGAGAGCCAGATGCAGCCGGGCGACCTGATCTTCTTCTACTCCGACCTGCACCACATGGGGATGTACGTCGGCGGCGGCAAGATGATCCACGCCCCGCACACCGGCGACGTCGTCCGCATCGCATCCCTCTCCGGCCGCCCCATCGCCGGCGTGGTCCGCGTCGCGTAGGCGCACACCCTCCGGTCGGCCTCGGCGCGCGCGCTGAGCAACCGATGGTGGGCGCACGGCTGTAAGGCGATATGAACTACGTCCGCGACGGCGCTTTCGCCTTTTGCAGGGACCTACCTGCCAGGGGTGGTGCGCCGCCGCTGCGGGGTCGGACGAGTTCGCATCGCTGGACGTGCTTCCGGTCGGGCTGGTTTCCGGGTGATGACGCCCGCCGTCCCCTGACGGGCGTCGTCGGTCGCGCTAGATGAGCTGCCTCCTGGCCGCCCACACCACGGCCTCGATAGGGGTGTTGACCTCCAGCCGGTCGCAGATGTTCCGCAACCTGCGGCGCAAGGTCCGTGCGCTCAGTTCCAGCTTGCGCGCCGCCACATCAGCGGTGACACCGCTGGCGATCTGGGCGAGCAACCGGATCTCCTCGTCGCTCAGCCCGAAATCGAGTGTGGCTGTTTCCACTCCGTCCTCCCTCGTCCGTGGTTGATGACCGCGGGGATGCAGCCGTCCGCTGCACAGGCACGGGTTGGGCCTCGAACTGCATGCGTTGGGTTGCCGGGTCCGGAGCCTTCCGGACTTAGATCATCGGTTTGGGTTCCTTTTCCGTCTCGCGAGCTTGGCCGGAGGTGGCCGATGGGCCGATTGCGGGGTCGTGCGGGGGAACTCCGGGTGACGATTCACTCGTTGGCCACGTGTCAGGAGCGGGTCTAGGTCGTCGCTTCCGAACCCGTCCTTCCTCTTGGACTCACCGGATCTCGCCGCGGACGAAGATCGTGAATCGTTTCAAGCTACGCTTCGGCTCGGAACGCTAGGCGGCCGGATCCGGCCCGTCAAGCGCTGGTTAAGTGCTATCTGTGCCCGAATGGTCGCAATGCGTGACCGGGTTTTCGGGGATTGACACGGGAAAGCCCAACTACCTGGGAAAACACCACCGGGGCGGACGAGGAGCGACTTGCCACAGACCAGTATTCGCGAGGTCGCGAGGCGTGCCGGGGTCTCGGTTGGGACCGTTTCGAATGTCCTAAACCGGCCAGACCTCGTGGCCGAAGCTACCCGTGACCGTGTCCGCGCGGCGATCGAGGAGCTCGGATTCGTCCGCAACGAGTCGGCTCGGCGGCTCCGCAGGGGCCCCGACCGCACCGCGGGCGAGTTCGGCGACGAGCCGCGCCGCGCGTTCGGCGTCGTCGTCGAGGACCTCGCCAACCCGTACGCGGCCGACGTCGTGCGCGGCGCCGAGGAGGCGCTGAACGAGGCGGGCCACGACGCCCTCTGGCTGTCGAGCGACCATTCGGCCGCCAAGGAGGCCCGGTCGCTGGAACTCCTGGAGGACCAGCGCGCCGCGGGCGCGCTGATCGTCCCGGTCGGGCTGGACCGGGCGGGCATCAAGCGGCTGCGCGCGGCCGGGCTGAGCGTCGTCCTGATGGACCGGGACGTCTCCGACGCGTGCACCGTCCATGTCGACCACGTCGCCGGCGGGGAGCTGGCGGCGGCGCACCTGCTCGGCCTCGGCCGGGAGCGGATCGCGTTCGTCACCGGCGCGCCGGAGCCGCAGCCCTGCGTCGAGCGCCGCGACGGCGCGGCCCGGACCCTCGTCGAGGCGGGCGTCGGGAAGCCGCCGGTCCTCGTGCAGGACGCGCTGAGCCCCACCGAGGGCCGGCGGGCGGCACGGCGCATCCTGGACATGGATCCGCGGCCGGACGGCGTGTTCTGCGCGAACGACCTGCTCGCCATCGGGCTGATCAACGAGCTGACGCGGCTCGGCGCGCGGATCCCGGACGACATCGCGGTGGTCGGCTACGACGACATCGAGCTGGCCGCGAGCGCCGCGGTGCCGCTGACCACGATCAAGCAGCCGCGCCGGGCGCTCGGCTGGGAGGCCGCGGAGCTGGCGATGGCCGAGATCCGGGAGGGCCGGTCGCACCAGCACCGGCAGGTCGTCCTCACGCCGGAGCTGGTGGTGCGGGAGTCCGCCTGACGGTTGCCGACGATCTCCGTCATTCCGGGCCTTCGCACTATTGACATGCTGTCTCAGATCCGCGTGACTTGGCCTATGGAGGACACCAGGGAACCGGCCGCGCCGGACGTGGAGGCCGCGTCGATCCTCGGGTTCGACCCGTCCGACCCCGCCTTCCACGCCGACCCCTACGCGCACTACCGCGGCCTCGCGGCGGCCGGGAGGCTGCAGCAGACCGCGGTGGGCCTGTGGGTCAGCACGTCCTACGAGCTGTGCGAGCAGGCGCTGCGAGACCCGCGGTTCGGGCACCGCCCCGAGAACGGCGGCCTGTGGCGGGACGCGCCGCAGCGGAACCGGTCGTTCCTGACGATGGACCCTCCCGACCACACGCGGCTGCGCCGGCTGGTCAGCAAGGCGTTCACGCCGCGGCTGATCGAGCGGCTGCGGCCGCGCGTCGAGGAGCTGGTGGACGAGCTGCTGGACGGCGCGTCCGGCGAGACCGACCTGATCGCGGCGCTGGCGTACCCGCTGCCCGTCATCGTCATCAGCGAGATGCTGGGCGTGCCGCCGCGCGACCGCGACCTGTTCAAGGGCTGGTCGGACGCCCTCGCCCGCGGCCTCGACCCCGACTTCCTGCTGCCCGGCGCGGAGATCGCGCTGCGCGACGAGGCGCGCGCCGAGTTCGCCGCCTACTTCCGGGAGCTGGCCGCCGCGCGCCGCGCGGACCCGCGCGACGACCTGCTGAGCGCGCTCGTGGGCGTCTCCGACGGCGGCGACGTCCTGTCGGAGGAGGAGCTGCTCGCGACATGCGTGCTGCTGCTCGTCGCGGGCCACGAGACGACCGTCAACCTGGTCGGGAACGGGGCGCTGGCGCTGCTGCGGCATCCGGAGCAGCTCGCGCTGTTCCGGGACCGTCCGGAGAACGTCGCGGCGGCCGTGGAGGAGCTGCTCCGCTACGACCCGCCCGTGCAGCTGACGCTGCGGGCCGCGCTGGAGGACGTCGAGCTGGGCGGCACCCTGATCGAGCGGGGACGGCTCGTCCTGTTGCTGACGGGCGCCGCGAACCGCGACCCGTCGGTGTTCGCCGATCCGGACCGTCTCGACCTGCTGCGCTACACCGAGGGACGGGACGCGCCGCGCCACCTGTCGTTCGGGCACGGCATCCACTTCTGCCTCGGCGCGCCGCTGGCCCGCCTGGAGGGGCGGATCGCGCTGCGGAAGCTGTTCGAGCGCGACGTCACCCTCGCCGCCGACGACGGCGACCTGGCGTACCGGGACAACCTCGTGCTGCGCGGGCTGCGCGACCTGCCGGTCCGGATCAGCTGACCGGCAGGTCACGCCCGTGCGCTACTCGGGCTTGACCAGCGGGAACAGGATCGTGTCGCGGATGCCCTTGCCGGTGAACGCCATGATCATCCGGTCGATGCCGGCGCCCATCCCGCCGGTCGGCGGCATCGCGTACTCCAGCGCGCGCAGGAAGTCCTCGTCCAGCTGCATCGCCTCGGGGTCGCCGCCCGCCGCGAGCAGCGACTGCTCGGTCAGCCGGCGGCGCTGCTCGACCGGGTCGACCAGCTCGGAGTAGGCGGTGCCGAGCTCGGTGCCGAACCCGATCAGGTCCCACTTCTCGGTGAGCAGCGGCTCGCGCCGGTGCTGGCGGGTCAGCGGGGAGGTCTCCAGCGGGTAGTCCATGACGAACGTCGGCTGGACGAGCGTGTGCTCGATCAGCTCCTCGAAGATCTCCTGGACGAGCTTGCCCTGCCCCCACTTGGGGTCCCAGGTGATGCCGCGGCCGCCGGCGAGCTTGCGGACGGTCTCGATCGGCGTGTGCGGGGTGATCTCCTCGCCGAGCGCCTCCGACACCGACCCGTACAGCGTGATCCGCGGCCATTCGGGCAGGCCGAGGTCGATCTCGACGCCGTCGTGGACGACCACGGACGTGCCGAGGGCGGCGACGACCGCCTTCTGGTACATCCGCTGCGTCAGGTCGGCCATGTCGTTGTAGTCGAGGTACGTCCCGTACGCCTCGAGCATGGTGAACTCGGGGTTGTGGGTGGAGTCCGCGCCCTCGTTGCGGAAGTTGCGGTTGATCTCGAAGACCTTCTCGATCCCGCCGACGACGAGCCGCTTCAGGTACAGCTCGATCGCGATCCGCAGGTACAGCTCCATGTCGTAGGCGTTGATGTGCGTCTTGAACGGGCGCGCCGCCGCCCCGCCGTGGATCGGCTGCAGCATCGGGGTCTCGACCTCGAGGTACCCCTCCTCGTGCCAGAAGTCGCGGACGGCGCGCACGGTGGCGCTGCGGATCCGCGCCATCTTCCGGGCCTCGTCGTTGACGATCAGGTCGACGTAGCGCTGCCGCACCCGGGCCTCGGGATCGGTGAGGCCGGCGTGCTTCTCCGGCAGCGGCCGCAGGCACTTGGAGGTGATCGCGAACCGGTCCGCCATGATCGACAGCTCGCCGCGCTTGGAGGTGATCACCTCGCCCTCGACGCCGACGTGGTCGCCGAGGTCGACCTCGCGCTTCCAGAAGTCGAGCTGCTCCTGCCCGACCTTGGCGAGTGACAGCATGATCTGGATGTCGCCGGAGCCGTCCCGGATCGTGGCGAAGCACAGCTTGCCGGTGTTGCGGACGAGCATGACGCGGCCGGTGACGCCGACCTTCTCCCCCGTCTCGGTGCCCGGCTCCAGGTCCGGGTGTTTCTCCCGGATCTCGGCGATCGTCGCCGTGCGCGGGAAGGTCACCGGGTAGGGGTCGACGCCGGCCTCGCGCAGGCGGTCGAGCTTCTCCCGGCGGACGCGCATCTGCTCCGGAAGGTCATCGAGGGTCTCGTCACTCACGGCTCAAGGCTATCCAGCCCGCCGAGGGCCCCGCGAACGAGTTCGGGGTGATCGCCCGGGCCGGCCGCGACGAGGGGGCCGAGGTCGCGGGCCAGGGCGGCGGCGATCGCGCGGAACGCGGCGACGCGCGGGTCCGGGTCGCCGCGGCGGGTCGCGAGGACGCTGCTGTCCCACGGCGCGTCCAGGATCGGGACGTACCGGACGCCCGGCCACGGGTAGAACCGGGCGAACGACCGCAGCGCGGACCCGACGCCGCGCCCCGCGGCGATGCTGAGCATCACGTCGTGCGGCGTGCGCGCCACGTCCGGGCCGCGCCGCCCGCGCTCGCCGTTCACCGCCGGGGTGAAGTACAGGTAGTCGGTGAACACGCTCGGCGTGACGTCGGGGACGGCGACGATCGGCAGGTCGAGGACGTCGGCGAGGCGCAGCGCGCCGGCCTCCGCGAACGGGCCGTCCGCCGGGACGCCGACGATCCGCGGTTCGGTGGTCAGCACGTCGCTGACGATCCGGTCGTTGTCGGGCGCGGGGCGCACGAACGCGACGTCCACTTTCCGCTCGACCAGCGCGGACACGTGCTCGGTGAAGTCCAGCGGCATGATCGTCAGCCGGGCGGCGGGCCGGGCCCGCCGGAACGCCCGCACGATCGCGGGCGTGAGCTCGGCGGAGCCGTGCCCCATCACGCCGACGCGGAAGGCGCCGTCGTCGTCGCCGCGCAGGTCGGCGACCGCGCCGGTGGCGGCGTCGACGGCCGCGAGCGCGGCGCGGGCGTGCGGGACGAACCGCTCCCCCGCCTCGGTGAGCCGCAGCGGGGACCGTTCCAGCAGCCGGACGCCCAGCTCCCGTTCGAGCCGCTGGACGTGCGCGGTGACCGCGGGCGGCGACAGGAACAGCCGCGCCGCCGCCCGCGCGAACTGCCCTTCCTCGACGACCGCGAGGAAGGAGGCCAGCTCACGCAGTTCCATGCTCGTCACGGTAACCGGCGGCCTCCCCGGTTCACTCCGGCGATCCGGTCCGCCCCGCGTTTCGCGACGCGCGTCACACGGCCGGGCGTCACACGGCCGGGCGTCACACGGCCGGGCGTCACACGGCCGGGCGTCACACGGCCGGGCGTCACGGGCGGGCGGCTCACGGGCGGGCGGCTCACGGGCGGGAGTCACACGGCCGGGCGGTTCACGGGCGGGCGTCACACGGCCGGGCGTCACACGGGCGGTGGTCACGGGCGGGAGTCACACGGCCGGGCGGTTCACGATTCGCGAAGCGGTCACGGCACGCGGGGCGGGGCGTTCTAGACAGGGATCATGGCAACCGCGTCACCCGTTCCGCCCGGTACGGCCGCCCCCGGCGGCGCGCGCTGGCTCCCGATCGCGTCGATCATGTTCGGGGTCGGCTGGGGCGCCAACCAGTTCGCCTCGCTGCTCGGCCTCTACACCGACCGGCTGCGTCTCGGCGACGGCGGCGCCCAGGCCATGTTCGGCGTGTACGCGCTCGGTCTCGTGCCCGGGCTCGTCCTCGGCGGCCCGGCGTCCGACCGGTACGGCAGGCGCCGGATCGCGCTGCCGTTCGCGTGCCTGTCCGCGCTGGTCACGGTGGTGCTGATGGCGGGAGTCGCGGCACCGTGGCTGCTGTACGCGGGCCGCCTGCTGGCGGGCGTCGTGACCGGGGCCGTCCTCGCCGCGGGCACCGCGTGGGTGAAGGAGCTGACGCCCGTCTCGGGGACCCGGATGACCGCGCTCGCCGTCTCCGCGGGTTTCGGCGCGGGCCCGCTGGTGTCCGCGCTGGTCGCGCAGTGGGCGCCGCACCCGCTGGTCACCGCGTACCTGCCGCATCTGCTGATCATGCTGCTGACGGTGCCGCCCGCGTTCCGCGTCCCCGAGACCCACGTCCCGCGCGCACACGCGAGCGACTCCGAGCAGCCCATGGCCGGGCAGGGGCGGTCCGGGTCGGGGCGGTCCAGGCAGGGAAGGTCCGGGTTGTCGGGCGTGCGCAACCCCGCGTTCCGTCGGACGATCGCGCCCGTCGCGATCTGGACGTTCGCCGCGCCCGTCAGCGCGTTCGCGCTGCTGCCCGCGCTCGTCCCCGTCCACCACCTGCCGATCGCCTACGCGGGTGCCATCACCGGGCTCACCCTCGCGTCCGGCATGGCGGCGCAGCCCGTCGCCCGGCGCCTGGAGGCGCGGCACCCGCGGCTCGTCGCCGCTGCGGGGCTCGGTGCGATCACCTGCGGGCTGCTGCTCGCCGCGCTGACCGTCGCCGCCGGGCTGCCCGTCCTCAACGCGGTGACGGCGGTCGTGCTCGGCGCCGGGTACGGGTTCGTGCTGACCTACGGCCTCGGCGAGGTCGCCCGGATCGCTGCGCCTGGCGAGCTGGCGGGCCTCACGGCCGTCGCCTACGCCCTGGTCTATGTGGGGATGTTCGCGCCGCTGCTGCTGACCGTGGTGGCCAAGGCAGTCCCGCTCGACGCGGTCCTGACCGCCATGGCGGTACTGGCCGCCGCGTGCCTCGTCTACGTCTCCCGGCAACCGCGCGCCGCCGCCAGGCCGCCCGCCGCCGGGCGGACGGTCCCGGACGTCAGGGAGTGTTCCGCTGGTAGATGAGCCGGAGCCCGATCAGCGTCAGCCACGGCTCGAACACGTCGATGCTGCGCGACTCCTCCAGCACCAGCGGCGCGAGGCCGCCGGTCGCGATCACCGTCACCTCGTCGGGGTCGTCGACGAGCTCCTCGGACATCCGCTCGACGATCCCGTCCACCTGCCCGGCGAACCCGAAGATGATCCCGGACTGCAGCGCCTCCACCGTGTTCTTCGCGATCACGCTGCGCGGCCGGACGAGCTCGATCTTGTGCAGCTGCGCGCCGCGCGACGACAGCGCGTCGATCGAGATCTCGATGCCCGGGGCGATCGCGCCGCCGACGTACTCGCCCTTCGCCGAGACCGCGTCGAACGTCGTCGCGGTGCCGAAGTCGACCACGATCGCGGGGCCGCCGTGCGTGTGCACGGCGGCCAGCGCGTTGACGATCCGGTCGGCCCCGACCTCCTTGGGGTTGTCCATCCGGACGGGGACCCCGGTCTTGACGCCCGGCTCCACGATCACCGCCGGCACGTCGCCGTAGTAGCGGCGGCACATCTCCCGCATCTCGTGCAGGACGGACGGGACCGTGGAGCACAGCGCGATGCCGCTGATGTCGGTCTCGGCCAGCAGCGGACTCTGCTGGACCAGGCCCTGCAGGACCACCGCGATCTCGTCGGCGGTGCGCCGCGGATCGGTGTTGATCCTCCAGTGCTCGATGACCTCATCGCCCTCGAAGAGCCCGAGAACGGTGTGGGTGTTACCGACGTCGATGGTGAGCAGCATCCGGTCCCCGCTGGTCAGGAGAAGTCAAGGCCGATGTCGAACACGCGCGCCGAGTGCGTCAGCGCACCGACGGCAAGGTAGTCCACCCCGGTCACGGCGACGTCTCGGGCCCGCTCCAGGGTAAGCCCACCGCTCGCCTCCAGCTCCGCCCGGCCCGCGACGAGCCGCACCGCCTCGGCCATCTCGGCGTCGGTCATGTTGTCCAGCAGGATGCTCTTCGCGCCCACCGCGAGCGCCTCTTCGACCTGGTCGAGGGTGTCGCACTCGACCTGGACGTGCAGCGACGGGTACACCGCGCGGATCGCCTCGTAGGCCTTGGTGACGCTTCCGGCCGCCGCGACGTGGTTGTCCTTGATCAGTGCGGAGTCGTGCAGGCCCATCCGGTGGTTGACGCCGCCGCCGCAGGCCACGGCGTACTTCTGGAGCGCGCGCAGGCCCGGCAGCGTCTTGCGGGTGTCGCGGACCCTCGCCTTGGTGCCCTCCATCGCGTCCGTCCACCGCCGCGCGGCGGTCGCGATTCCGGACAGGTGCGTCAGCAGGTTCAGCGCCGTCCGCTCCGCGCGGAGCACGGCCCGGGTGGGGCCCTCGACGGAGATCAGCACCTGCCCGGGGACGACCCGGTCGCCGTCCGCCGCCTTCGCCTCGTACGCGACGTCCAGCAGCTCGAACACGACCGCGGCCACCGGGATCCCGGCGACGACGCCCGCCTCGCGGGCCCGGAAGTCCCCGGCCGAGACCGCGTCCGGTGCGAAGATCGGCTCGCTGGTCACGTCGACCGGGCCGTCCTCCTCCAGGGCCGTCCGGGCGAGGTTTTCCACAGCCTGTGGATCGAGCCCGGCGTCCTTGAGCTTCTGCGAGAGTTCGGGTGTCACTGGTCGTCCCCTTCCAGAGGTTCGTATGCCGTCGTCAGGACGTTCCCCGCCAGCCGCGTGACCAGATGCCCGCGCCAGCCCGCGTCGGACCGTTCCGGGAAGTCCTGCCGCCAGTGGCTGCCGCGCGTCTCCTGGCGCAGCCGGGCGGCGGCGACGATGGCGGACGCCACGGTGTGCAGGTTCGTGGCCTCCCACGCCTCCACGCCGGGTTCCGCGCCGCCGTGCGGGAGCGCGGCCAGCTCCCGTGCCGCCGTGTCGAGCCCTTCGGCACCGCGCAGCACCCCGGCGTGCGAGGTCATGATCCGCTGGATCTCGTCCCGCGCCTCCGGCGCGACCAGCCCCCCGACCCGAGCCCCCGCCGCGGCCGCCGC
>NZ_WBMR01000107.1 GCF_008923365.1 Actinomadura montaniterrae | reverse complement strand
CCCGCAGCTCGCGGCGGCCGCGGGCGGCCAGGAACGCGAGCTCGCCGAGCCGCCGGCGGACGGCCTCCAGGTCGCGGCCGGCGCCCTGGGCCCGCTGGCGTTCCACGCGGCGGGTCGCGGCGTCGGCCGCCCAGGCGGCGGCGAGCAGGACGGTCACGGCGCCGAGCGCGGCGGCGACCAGGACGATGCGGGTCGGCCGCGGCAGCGCGCCGCCGTCGTACAGCACGGCGACGGCGACGGCCCCGAGGAGGGCGACGACGGCCGCGGGGAGCACGGAGATGGACAGGTGGACGACGCGCATGCCGGTCTGGCGGTGCCTGCCGTAGGCGGGGGTCCTGTCGTAGCGTTGGACGTCCCGGCGATCGGCCCCGGCGGCGGGTTCGAAGAAGTCAGGCATCGGCGTCCTCGGTGCGTCGGACAGTGAAGATCAAAGAACTGAGCAATACGGACTCGTATGCCTACAGCCGTATCTAGGCTGACACAACGCCTCACCGAGGACGCGCGGAATGCCGAGATTCCAGGGATCCGGGCTCGATTTGCTGTAATTAGTCCGCAATGTCCAACTCATCCGTCGGCTACGTTTTGTCGCCACAAAAACGCTATTCAGCGCATCCGGCACGGCGAAAAGGTGCAGAGCAGACCACTTTTGGAATGGTCCAATTCGGACCGGGACCGCGGCTCAGCGGGCGGCCGCGCCGTCCCCGCGCCCGTGCCCGTCCGCGCGCCCGCGCGTCCACGGCCACGTGATGAGCGCCCAGCCGGCCAGGATGATCACGACCTCGGCCAGCACGTACCAGGGCCAGGGCCCGAGCAGGTCCAGCGCCGAGCCCGTCGCGGGCTTGTCGTTGAGGTAGCCGTAGTTCGTCCCGGCGATCTCGTTGAAGGCGAACGCGCCGGCGGCCCACACCACCGTGACCGCGACCGCGAACCGGTAGCAGCGCCAGTCCGGCCGCATCCCCAGCCCCCAGGTCAGGTACACCGCCGCCCACACGATCATCAGGTGCATGCCCCAGAACGCCAGATAATCGATGTCCGGATAGTCGCCGCCGTTGAGCGCCGGCGTGAGGAGCCCCTGCACCGACAGGGTGAGCCCCCAGTAGTACGTCAGCGCGTACCAGCGGCGGCCGAACGTCCACAGCGCGCCGGCCGCGGTCAGCCACGCCACGTCGCACAGTTGCAGGGGCAGCGACCCGCCGAGGTCCCACTCCCGGGGCAGCAGGGTGTGCGCCTGCAGGCCGATCATCACGAACAGGATCGCCAGCGCGTACGCCCGGCCGAACCCCCTCGCCCGTTCCCCCGAGCCCGGCTCCGATCCCGGCGTCCGCTGCGCGCGGCCGAGCGCCACCAGCACGGCGCAGCCGATCGCGAACAGCCCGACGGCCGCCCAGTGGGACGGCCCGTACGCGTGGAAGCGACCGGCTGCGATCAGCGGCATCCGGTGATGCTAGCCGCTGGGACCCCGCCACCGCCCGAGCGGACGGCCGCGAGAGTGTCGGCGGGGGCCGTTAGGTTCCGGGGCCATGATCGAGACGGTGGACATTCCGGTCGAGTGGCGCGAGCACCTTCATCCCCGGCACGGCGGTGTCGCCGGGCCGGAGGTCGTCCCGGACGAGGACGCCGCGCGGCGGGCGCGCGGGTGGGAGCGCGAGGCGCGAGCGATCGCCGAGGAGATGGCGGAGCACGAGCGCACCGACCCGAAGCTCGGGAAGGCCCTGCGCGCCCGGCTGGACGGCGAGGCCGACCCGGCGGGCGCGGCGGCCCTCGCCGCCATCGCGGTGCGGTACCTGGACGACACGGCCGACGGAGCGCCGTTCGTGGACGCCTGGGTACTGGACCATGGGCTCGCGTTCGCCGCGTGCGCGCTTACCGAAGCCTCCTCCATCGCGCTCGGCCCGCCGCCGGAACCGCGGAAGCTCGGCCCCAACGGCGTGATGCGAGTGATCGGCGTCGCCTACAGCCAGGGGAACCCGCCGAAGGGGTGGCGCGGCGAGGTCCGGCGCTCGGGCGGCGGCCAAGCCGGCGCCAGTTGGCGGATCGCCGCGGACGCCGTGGTGAAGCGGCTCCGCGCGCTGCTGGCGGCGGCGCCTGAGGCCGAGTACCGCGACGCCGTCGCGCGTCTGGCGGCGCATCGGGGCGATCCGGTGCGCCGCTCCACGGCGTCCTACCTGGTGCCGAGCGAGGCGGCCTGGATGGACGAGACCCTCGACGATCCGTCCGGTATGAGCGTCCTCGGGCACGAGCACCTGCTGTGCTCGCTTTCCACCGCCGCCCATGCCGACCGGATCGGCTGGATTCCGGTGGTGCCGGACGTGCTCGCGACTCTCCTCGACGGGCTGGGGGCGGACGCCCTCCCGCTGCTCGAGACCGCCCTCGCCTACCGCCACCAGGACCCCGACGAGACGCGCCCGGTCGTGCTGAAGGCGCTGCTCGGGATCGCGGACGAGCGGCTCTTCCCCGTCCTGCTCAGCCGTATGGGGATCAAGGGCGTGCCGGCCGCGTTGCAGGAGGCGGCCGGACGGTATCCGGTGCTGGCGGTCCGGGCGCTGGCGCCGTTCGTGCAGGGGCAGACGGTCCGGAGCCTGCAGGCGGCCGGGCTCGTGCGGAGCCTGCTGCACGCGGAGCCGGAACTGGCGAAGGCGCTTCCGCCAGGGACCGCCGAGGAGCTGCTGCCGCGCCGGTCCGTCCCCGACTGCGACGACCTGCCCGCCGTTCTGGCCGGCCGGCCCGCCCGCAGCGCGAAGACGGACTGGGCCGCCCCGGCCCTGCTCCCGCGGATCCTCACGCGCGACCGTGACCGGGCGCTTCCGGAGGACGCGACGAAGCGCCTACTGGGGCTGCTCGCCAAGAAGGCGCCCGAGGCGGCGGACGTCCGCGGCTTCTGCGACCCGCATTCGCTGGCGGAGTTCTCCTGGGCGGTGTTCCAGCGCTGGTACGCGCTCGGGGCGCCGTCCAAGCACAACTGGGCGCTGGCGCAGCTCGGCGTGATCGGGGACGACACGACGGTGCGCCGGCTCGCGCCGCTGATCAGGCAGTGGCCGGGCGAGGGCGGCACCGGCCGGGCCGTCGCCGCGCTCGACGTGCTGGCCGGGATCGGCTCCGACGTCGCCCTCACGCACCTGTTCGAGCTGACGCGCCGCGGCAGGTACAAGGCGCTCAAGGCCAAGGCGGCGCAGAAGATCGACGAGATCGCCGCCGCGCGCGGGATCACGCCGGACGACCTCGCCGACCGCGCCGTCCCCGACTTCGGCCTGGACGAGCAGGGCACGCTCGTCCTGGACTACGGCCCGCGCCGGTTCACGGTGACCTTCGACCAGCAGCTCGTCCCGCTGGTCGTGGAGGCGAACGGCAAGGTCCGCAAGAGCGCGCCCAAGCCCGGTCCGAAGGACGATCCGGCGCTCGCCCCGGCGGCGCACGCGCTGTTCACCGGCCTGCGCGCGGACCTGCGGACGATCGCCGACCAGGAGATCAAGCGCCTGGAGAAGGCCATGATCACCCGGCGGAGCTGGACGCCGGACGGCTTCCGCCGCCTGTTCGCCGAGCATCCGCTGCTGCGGCACATCGTCCGACGGCTGGTGTGGATCACCGGTGACGGCACGGCGTTCCGCGTCGCCGAGGACCGCACTTACGCCGACATCAACGACGACGCCTTCACGCCCGCGCCGGACGCCCGGATCAGCATCGCCCACCCGCTGCTGCTGGGTGACGACCTCGATGCCTGGGCGGAACTGTTCGCCGATTACGAGATCCTGCAGCCGTTCGAGCAGCTCGGACGGCCCGTCTACCGGCTCGCGGACGATGAGCGGAGCGCGCGCAGGCTCGCCCGGGTGGAGGGTCTCGTCCTGCCGTATGGCAAGGCGAAGGGTCATTCGCAGGGACGCTGGGAGTCGGTCAACGCCAACGGCGACTTCATGGGCGGGTGGCTCGCCCGGCGCGACCCAGCGGGGCTGTACGTCGTGGCGAGCCTGAGCCCGGGCCTCGGCCACTACATGTACGGCGAGGGCGAGGACCAGAAGGTCACCGCGCTGTGGGCGGGACCGGTGCCGGCCCGCACGCCACAGGGTTCCGTGCCGCTCGGCGACGTCGATCCGGTGACGATGAGCGAGGCCGTCCACGACCTCGTCCGCAGCGCGTCCTGACCCCCGCCCAGGGCAGGGGCTAGGCGGGATCGGTGAAGGCGGGCGGGCGCTTCTCGAAGTAGGCGCGGACGGCCTCGGTCTGGTTCGCGGAGCCGCGGAGCTCGGCCAGGGCGCGGGACTCCTCCATGTACTGGCCGGCGAGGTCGCCGCCGTCGCCGGCGCGGTTGAGCAGGCGCTTGGCGGCGCGGATCGCGTCGGGGCTGCTGGCGGCGATCTCGCGGGCCATGTCCAGCGCGGCGGCGCGCGGGTCCGCGGCGGTGCGGGTGGCGAGGCCGAGGCGGACGGCCTCGTCGCCGGTGACCATGCGTCCGGTGAAGGTGAGCTCCTTGGCGACGTCCTCGCCGACGAGCCGCAGCAGCGCCGCCGTGCCGGTCATGTCGGGCACCAGACCCCAGCGGATCTCCAGCACCGACAGCTTCGCGTCCGGCGCGACGATCCGGATGTCGGCGCCGAGCGCGATCTGCAGGCCGCCGCCGAGCGCGTGCCCGTGCACGGCGGCGATCACGGGTTGCGGCAGCTCGCGCCAGCCGTGCACGGCCTGCTGCCCGAGGTTGGTGATGCGGCCAGGCTCGCGCTCCATGACGTCGGCCATGAGGCGCCGGAGCCGGTCGCCGCCGGACGCGGCGGTCGCGTCGCCCGCCATCGCGGCGAAGTTGGCGAAGTCGAGGCCCGCGCAGAACGCGCGCCCCTCCCCCGACAGCACGACGGCCCGCACCGCAGGCTCGGCGGCGACCGCGTCGGCGGTCTCGGCGAGGGCCTCGAAGGTGGCCATGTCGAGCGCGTTCAGCTTGTCCGGGCGGTTGAGGCGGACGTCGGCGACGCCGTCCCGGACGGTCAGCGAGACCCGGTCGGTCATGGGGGCGGTTCCTCTCCGTAGAGGCCGCGCCGCCACAGCGCGGCCAGCGTGGCGACGGCCTCGTCGTCGGTGATGGAGGCGCCCGGGCCGTCGCCGCCCTGCGCGAGCCAGACGAAGCAGAAGTGCTCGAACATGGCGCCGATGGCGGACGCGGCGAGGGCGGGGTCGAGGCCGGCGGCGTGCCCGCTCTCCTGGGCCTGGCGGACGGTCCGCTCGATGATGCGGACGCCGACCATCCGGCTGGCGCGCCAGCGCTCGGCGAACTCCTCGTCCACCATGGCGAGCTGGAACACGCCGACCAGGACGCCGAGGTGCTCCTTGTAGGCGTCCCAGTAGGCGCGGGCCGCGTCCTCGAAGAACGCGGCGCTGCCGTCGGGCGTGCCGGGCGAGTGCAGCAGGACCTCGTGGGAGAAGCCGTCGGCAAGCGCGGCGAGCAACTGCTCCTTGTTGTCGAAGTAGCGGTAGAACGCGGCGGTCGACTTGCCCGCGGCGGCGGCGATGTCGTGCACGGTCGTGCGCAGGAAGCCGCGCTCGGCGATGAGCCTGCGGGCGGCGTCCTCGAACGCGGCGCGGGTCGCGCGGCCCTTCGCGCTCGGCGGTTCCGGCGGGGCGACGGTGCCGGACGCGGGCGCGCGGTCGGTGGTGGTCGTCTCAGGTGACATAACGCGGCTCATCATCCCAGTACGGCTCGCGGACGAGGCGGCGCAGCACCTTCCCCGCCGGGTTGCGGGGCAGTTCGGCGACGAAGTCCACCGACGTCGGGCACTGGTAGTGGGCGAGGCGCGCGCGGGCGTGCGCGATGACCTCCCCGGCCGTCGCGGTGCCGACGACGACGGCCTTGACGGTCTCGCCCCATTTCGGGTGCGGGACGCCGATGACGCACACGTCGGCGACGCCGGGGCAGGACGCGAGGGCGTTCTCGACCTCGGCGGCGTAGACGTTCTCGCCGCCGCTGACGATCATGTCCTTGATCCGGTCGGTGAGGTGCAGGAACCCGTCGGCGTCGAGGAAGCCGGCGTCGCCGGTGCGCAGCCAGCCGCCCGGCGCGTACAGCCCGGCGGTGGCCTCGGGCGCGCGCCAGTAGCCGGGGGTGGTCTGGTCGCCGCGCACCCAGACCTCGCCGGTCTCGCCGGGCGCGCGGTCCCGGTCGCCGCCGGGCTCGACGACGCGGACCTCGATGCCGTCGAAGGGGCGGCCGGCGGTGCGCAGCCGGGTCCCGTCCCGGTGCCCGGCCTCGTCGAGGCGGGTGACGGGCCCGGTCGTCTCGGTCATCCCGTACACCTGGACGAACCCGGCGCCCGGGAACGCGGCCATCGCGCGGCGCAGCACGGGCTCGGCGATGGGCGACGCCCCGTAGACGATGGTGCGCAGGTCGGGCAGGTCGGTGAGGGACGGGTCGTCGAGCAGCATCCGCAGCACGGCGGGGACGAGCAGCGCGGCCGTCACCCGGTGGCGGCGCAGCGCGTCGAGAACGGCGGGCGGGTCGGCCTGCGCGAGCAGCACGAGGTGCGCGCCCTGGTAGGCGGGGACCCAGAGCCAGCCCGCGCCGGCGGCGTGGAACACGGGGGCGCAGTTGAGCAGGACGGCGTCCGGTCCCGCGTAGGGGTAGACGCCGGGCCGGGCGAGGTGGTTGAGGACGGTGAGGTTGGTGGCCATCACGCCCTTGGGCGTCCCGGTCGTCCCGGAGGTGTAGCAGAGCATGGCGAGGTCGTCGGGCTCGGGGACGTCGTCGGGCGGCGGGTCGGCGGGGCCGGGCGGCGGCCAGCCGTCCGCGGGGAGGACCGGGCCCCGGAAACCGGCGGCGCGGGCGGCGGCTTCGGCGGCCTCGGCCTGCTCGGGGGCGGCGACGAGGACGGACGGCTCGGCGTCGGCGAGGATCGCGGCGAGGCCGGCGGCGGGGAGCCGCCAGTTGAGCGCGAGCGATGCGGCGCGCAGCCGGGACGCGCCGTACATGACGGCGGCGAAGGCGATGCCGTTCGGGCCGAGGTAGGCGACGCGGTCGCCGCGGCGGACGCCGTGCCCGCGCAGGTCGGCGGCGGCGCGGTCGGCGAGGGCGTCGAGGTCGGCGTAGGTACGGGTGCGCCCGCCGGTGGTGACGGCCGGGGCGTGCGGCCGGGCGGCGGCCTGGGCGCGGAGCCGGGTCGCGAACGAGTAGCTCTCCACGGATGTGAACGTAACGCCGCGTTCACATCTTGCCAAGACCCTAATTGTGACGTTACGTTCACGAATATCGGCGATCGCGGCCGGTGCCGGGAGGCGCCCGCGATCGGTCCGCCGGAGACGCACCGCGGGAGGCACGCGTGAAGACCGGAGCCGAGTACCGGGAGTCCCTGCGCGACGGGCGCAGGCTGTTCCTGAACGGCCGGAAGGTGAGCGACCTGGAGGACGAGCCGCTGCTCTCGGCCGGGGTGGCGGAGGTGGCCGCCGGCTACGACCGCTACTACCGGCCCGGCGGCGCGGTCGGCCCCTACTTCGCGTTCCCGACCACGGCCGAGGAGCTGCGCGCCCAGCTGCACGAGCTGCTGACCTGGGACATGACGACCGTGACGACCGCGCAGGGCCTGCAGGCGCTGCTGACGGCGGCGGCGCGGATGCGCGCCGACCACCCCGAGTACGCCGCGCGGATCGAGGCGTACTACGACCGGTGCAAGCGGGAGGACGTGCGCGGCGTCCAGGCCATCACCGACGCCAAGGGCCACCGCAGGCTCTCCCCCTCGCAGCAGGACGACCCCGACCTGTACACGCGCATCGTCGAGCGGCGCCCCGACGGCGTGGTGATCCGCGGCGCGAAGATGCACATCACCGCCGCGGCCACGTCGCACGAGCTGGTCGTGATGCCGACGAAGCGGATGAAGCCCGGCGAGGAGGACTGGGCGGTCGCCTGCGCCGTCCCGGCGAACGCGCCCGGCGTGTCGATCATCAACACGACGTACGCGCCGCGCGGCGCCGCGTCCGGGGAGGACGAGCGGTACTGGCCGCACTCCAGCCACCACAACATGCCCGAGGGCTTCCTCGTGTTCGACGACGTGTTCGTGCCGAACGAGCGGGTGTTCCTCGCCGGCGAGGTCGGGCACTCGGCGACGTTCGCGCACGCGCTCGGGCTGTGGGAGCGGCTCGGCGGCACCGCGCACCTGGCCGAGATCGGCGACGTCCTGACCGGGTTCGCGCAGCTCATCGCGGAGGCCAACGGGCTGGACCGGGTGTCGCACATCCGGGAGAAGATCAGCGAGATGGTCATGTACGCGACGCTGGTCCGGGCCGGGCTGGAGGCGGCGATCTCCAACGCGGAGAAGAGCCCCGAGGGCTGGATGTTCCCGAGCGAGCTGTACACCAACGCGGCCAAGCACTTCGGCGCCGCCGAGTTCAGCCGGATGGTCCGCCACCTGCACGACATCGGCGGCGGCGCGATCCTCACCGCGCCGAGCCCGGACGACCTGGCGAGCCCGGAGACGGGCGCCTACGTCCGCAAGTACATGCGCACGATGGAGGGCGTGGACGCCGAGTACCGCAGCCGGCTGTTCCACGCGATCCGCGACTACACCGCCGACACGTTCGGCGGCTGGCAGCACGTGACGATGCTGCAGTCGGGCGGCGGCCTGTACGCGCAGCGGATGGTGTCGAGCAAGCACTACGACATGGCCACGGCGAAGCGGATGGCCTTGGAGATCGCGGGGCTCGCGTGACGGAGTCGCCGGACGCGTTCGAGAAGCGCGCGCGGGCGTTCCTCGACGCGCACCTGCCGCCGCGTCCCGCGCGGACGCCGTCCGACCGGGTCGCGCTGCTGGAGGAGATCGACCCCGAACGCGAGGCCGGGACGCTGCGGGCCGCCAAGCGCTGGCAGGGCCTGCTCTACGACGCGGGCTTCGCCGAACTGGACGGGGAACGCGCCGATGCGTTCGCCGCCTTGCTCTCCCGCTACGATGCGCCCGACCTGCAGCCGCTGCTCGTCGGCCTGCACATCGTCGCGCCCGCGATCCGCGCGCACGGGTCGGACGACCTCAAGCGCCGGTACCTGCGCCCGCTGCTGCGCGGGGAGCTGACCGCCTGCCAGCTGTTCTCCGAGCCCGACGCGGGCTCCGACCTCGCCTCGGTGCGGACGCGCGCCGTCCGCGACGGCGACTCCTGGGTCGTCACCGGGCAGAAGGTGTGGAGTTCCGGCGCGCACCACGCCGACCTGGGCGAGGCGCTCGTCAGGACGGACCCGGACGCGCCGAAGCACAAGGGCCTGACGCTGCTGCTCGTCGACATGCACGCGCCGGGCGTCGAGGTCCGGCCGCTGCGGCAGATGACCGGCGGCGCGTCGTTCAACGAGGTGTTCCTCAGCGAGGTGCGGGTGCCGGACGCCGACCGCATCGGCCCGCTCAACGGAGGCTGGACGGCGGCCATCACCAGCCTGTCCAGCGAGCGGGCCGCGCTCGGGGGCACGGTCGACGCCGTCCCGCCCGACCTGGTGGAGCGGCTCGCCGAGCAGGCGCGCCGCCGGGGTGTGCTCACCCCGGCGGCGCGCGCCCGGCTCGGCCGGCTGGACGCCGCGCTCACCGCCGCCGCGCAGGTGAACCGGAGCGCCGGGCTCGACCCGGCGGCGGCCGCGTCCATCTCCAAGCTGCTGGTCAACCGGGCGCTCGCGCTGGCCGTGGAGGCCGCCTCGGCCGTGCTCGGCCCGTCGCTGGCCGCCGACCTCGGCGACGGCGACCACGCCTGGGCGGAGTTCCTGCTCGGCGCGCCCGCACTGCGGATCGCGGGCGGCACCGACGAGATCCAGCGCACCATCCTGGCCGAACGCCACCTGGGACTGCCGAGGGACCCGCGATGACCGACACCGCTTCGAGCACCGCCGAGCAGGATGCCGTGCGCGCCGAACTGCGCGGTCTCGTGCGCGCGTTCTGCGCCGACCACCTGCCGCTGCCGCAGGTCCGCCGCGCCATCGAGACCGACGGGACGGACACCGGGTACGACCCGGCGCTGTGGCGGCGGTTCGCCGGGCTCGGGCTGGCCGGGCTCGCCGTCCCCGAGGAGTACGGCGGCGCCGGGCAGTCGCTCGCCGAGGCCGCGGTCGTCGCGGAGGAACTGGGCCGCGCGCTCGCGCCGCTCCCCTACCTGTCCACCGTCCTGGCGACGTCCGCCCTGCTCGCGGCGGACGCCGGGGTGCGCGCAGAACATCTGCCGGGCATCGTGGAGGGCGAGCGCACCGCGACGCTCGCGCAAGGCGACGGCGTGCGCGTCGAGGGCGGGCGGCTGACCGGCACCACCGGCCCCGCTCCCGACGCGGCCTCGGCCGACCTCGTGCTCGTCGTCGCGGACGGCGGGCTGTACGTCCCCGAGGCCGCCGAGCGGAGGCCGCTGACCTCGATCGACGGGACGCGGCGGATCGCCGCGCTCGCCTTCGACGGCACCCCCGCGCGGCGGATCGGCGACGCCCCCGACCCGGGGCCGGCGATGATCGTCCTGGCCGCCGAGATGGCAGGGGGCGCGCGGGCCGCGCTGGACATGGCCGTCGCGTACGCGAAGGTCCGCGAGCAGTTCGGCCGTCCCATCGGCGCGAACCAGGCGATCAAGCACCTGTGCGCGGAACTGCTGGTGGACGTCGAAGCGGCGGCGGCGCTCGCGGCGTGGGCGGCGCGCGAGCCGTCCGCGCGCGCGGCGGGCATGGCGCTCGCCTACTGCGGCGACGCGTACGCGCACGTCGCGGCGGAGTGCATCCAGATCCACGGCGGTATCGGTTTCACCTGGGAGCACGACGCCCACCTGTACTACAAGCGCGCCCACGCGTCCCGGTTCCTCCTCGCCGCTCCCGACGCCCTGTACACCGCCCTGATCCCCTGACCGGCGCCCGGCTCGCGGGTGACGCCGACCACTCGTGTGAGACAATGATGTCTCACACGAGGTAGTATCGTCTCATGACGTTCGATCGTGAGCGGGTCCTGGCCGACGCGGCGGAACTGCTGTCGCGCAAGTCCACCGCCACCCAGGACGAGATCGCGCAGGCCGCCGGGATCAGCCGCGCCACCCTCCACCGCCACTTCGCGGGGCGGGACGGCCTCGTCCGCGCGCTCGAGGAGCTCGGCCTGCGCCGCCTGGAGGCGGTGATGGACGAGGCCCGGCCCGACGAGGGCACCGCCACCGACGCGCTGGTCCGGCTGGTCGAGGCCAGCCGCCCGGTCGCGGCCTTCCTCGCCTTCCTCGCGACCGAGAACCAGCTGTTCGAGGGCGAGGCGGTCAACCCGGGCTGGGAACGGCTCGACGCCCGCATCACCGCACTGTTCCGGCGCGGCCAGGAGTCCGGCGAGTTCCGCATCGACCTGTCCCCCGCGTGGCTCACCGAGGCCCTGTACGGGCTCATCGCGTCCGCCGCCTGGACGATCCAGTCCGGCAAGACCGCGCCCCGCGACTACACCGCGATGATCACCGGGTTGCTGCTCGGCGGCGTCGAGCGCCGCACCCCGCACACCTGACCCGCCGCGCCCTTGTGGCCTCCTCTTCGCGACACCCCGTAAGGCAATACCCGTAAGGACAGTGGGACCATGACCACCGCGCCGCCGCACGCGCCCGCACGGCACGACCGCGCCTCCGGCCGCTGGATCTCGCTCGGCGTGCTCGTGCTCGCCGTGCTGCTGGTCGCCGTAGACGCGACCGTGCTGGGGCTCGCCACCCCGTTCATCAGCGAGGACCTCCGGCCGTCCGGCGCCCAGCTGCTGTGGATCGGCGACGTCTACTCCTTCGTCATCGCCGGCCTGCTGGTCTCGATGGGCGGCCTCGGCGACCGGATCGGCCACAAGAGGCTGCTGCTCACCGGCGCCGCCGCGTTCGGCGGCGTCTCGGTGCTCAACGCCTACGCCACCGGCCCCGAGATGCTCATCGCGGCGCGCGCCCTGATGGGCGTGGCGGGCGCGACGCTGATGCCGGCGACGCTGGCGCTGATCCGGAACATCTTCACCGATGCCCGGGAACGTTCCCTCGCCGTCGGGATCTGGGCGTCCAGCTTCTCCGCGGGCGCCGCCGCGGGCCCGCTGGTCGGCGGCCTCCTGCTGGAGCACTTCTGGTGGGGGTCGGTCTTCCTGGTCAACCTGCCGGTGATGGCCGTGCTGGTAGTGGCGGGCGCGCGGCTGCTGCCCGAGTCCAGGGACCCGTCGCCCGGGCCGTGGGACCTGCCGAGCGCCGCGCTCTCCCTCGCCGGCATGATCGGGACGGTCTACGCGATCAAGGAGGCCGCCGCGCACGGGACGACCCCGCGGGCCGGCGCGGCCGCCGTCGCCGGGATCGCCGCGCTCGCCTGGTTCGTGCACCGGCAGCGGACCCTCGACTCGCCGCTGATCGACGTCCGGCTGTTCCGCGACCGCGGCTTCTCCACGGCCGTCGCCGCCGACATGCTCGCCGTGCTCGGGCTGGCCGGGCTGGTGTTCTTCCTGTCCCAGTTCTTCCAGCTCGTCCAGGGCCGCTCGCCGCTCGAGGCGGGCCTGGCCGAGCTCCCCGCCACGATCGGCTCCGTCGTCACCGGGCTGCTCGCCGCGCTGGCCGTCCGGCGCACGTCGGCCCGCACCGTCGTCGCGAGCGGGCTCGCGGCCATGGGCCTCGCGCTGGCGCTGCTCGCTGGCCTGCACGCCGGCACCGGCTACCCGCTGCTGTTCACCGCGCTGCTGCTCGCCGGGGCGGGCGCCGGGTTCGCCTTCGCGACGACGTCCGACATGATCGTCTCGCTGGTGCCGAAGGAGCAGGCCGGCGCCGCGTCCGCGGTCTCCGAGACCGCCTACGAGCTCGGCGCCGCGCTCGGCATCGCGCTGCTCGGCTCGGTCCCCACCGGCGTCTCCCGCGGCTTCGCGCCCCCGGCCGGGGCCCCCGCCGGCGCCGCCGCCGCGGCGCACGACTCCATCGGCGGCGCCGCGCAGGCGGCCGAGGCGCTCGGCGGCCCCGCGGGCCAGGCGCTCCTCACCGCCGCGCGCGACGCGTTCGCCGCGGGGCTGCGCTGCACCGCGGGCGTCGGCGCGGCCGTCCTGCTGGCCACCGCCGTCGCCGCCTGGATCCTCCTCAGGGACCGGCGCCCCGGCACGCCCGCCGACTGACGGCGCCCATCCCGGCGCCGTTGGGTAGGTTCGGCACGTGGGGGACGACGTTCGCGTGCTGGTCGTCGACGACGAGCCGGCGGTACGCGAGTCCGTGGGCGACACGCTCGGCCTGGACGGCTACGAGATCCGGACGGCGCCGGACGGGGCGTCGGCCCTGCGCGAGGCCGCCGCGGCGGCACCGGACGCGATCGTCCTGGACGTCATGATGCCGGGCCTGGACGGCCTCGCCGTCTGCCGGTCGCTGCGGGAGGAGGGCGACCGCACGCCGATCCTGATGCTGACGGCGCGGGACGCGGTGAGCGACCGGGTCGACGGCCTGGACGCGGGCGCCGACGACTACCTCGTCAAGCCGTTCGCCCCGGAGGAGCTGCGGGCGCGCGTGCGGGCGCTGCTGCGCCGCGTCCGCGCGGCGCCGTCCGCCGGGACCCTCGGGTACGCGGGCCTCACCCTGTACCCGGAGGCGCGGCAGGGGCGGGTGGGCGACCGGCTCGTCCAGTTCAGCGAGACCGAGTTCGCGCTGCTGGAACTGCTGGTCCTCAACGCCGGGCAGGTCCTCCCCCGCGAGGTGATCATGGACCGGGTGTGGGGATACGACTTCGGGCCGGAGTCCAACTCCCTGGGCGTCTACATCGGCTACCTGCGCCGCAAGCTGGAGGCCGGCGGCGAACCGCGGCTCGTGCACACCGTCCGGGGCGTCGGCTACGTCCTGAGGTCCGGGTGACCGGCGAGCGGCCCCCGTGGTGGCGGTGCGTGCCGCTGCGCACCCGGATGGCGGTGCTGGCCGCGCTCGCGGTGGCCGTCGCGGTGGCGGGGGCGGCGGTCGTCGGCTATCTCGCCGTCCGGCAGGCGCTGCACGTCGAGCTGGACCGGTCGCTGCAGCGGCAGGCCGCGCAGGTGGCCCGCGACGTGCAGGCACGCGGCTGGACGACGCGGACCGGGACGTGCGCGTGGCTGACGGCGCCGTGCGCGCAGATCGTCCGCGGTGACGGCACCACCGAGCCGGACGAGGCGAACCTGCCGGTGACCCCGCGGGTCGTCCGGGTCGCGAACGGACGGAGCAGGCCGTTCTTCGCCGACGCCACGGCGGGCGGCCTGCCGGTCCGCGTGTACGCCGCCCCGCTCGGGCCGGACGGTTCGCGCCGCGCGCTGCAGGTCGGGACGCGCGCGGACAACACCGACCGCACCCTGGACCGGGTCCGGCTGGCGCTGCTCGCCACCGTGGTCGGCGGCGTGGTCGTGGCGGCGCTGCTGGGACACCTCGTCGCGCGCGGGGCGCTGCGTCCGGTGTCGCGGCTGACGCGGGCCGCCGAGCGGATCGCCGCGACCGGCGACCCCGGCCTGCGGATGTCGGCCGCCGGGTCCGACGAGCTGGCGCGCCTCGCCGCCAGCTTCAACGCGATGCTCGCCGCGCTGGAGGAGTCGGTCACCGCGCAGCGGCGGCTGGTCGCGGACGCCTCGCACGAGCTGCGCACGCCGCTGACCAGCCTGCGCGCCGACATCGAGCTGCTGGACGAGCTGCCGCCGCCGCGCCGCGACCGCGTCCGGCGGCGGCTGCGCGCGCAGCTCGCGGGGCTCGGCGACCTGGTCGGCGACCTCATCGAACTGGCGCGCGGCGACGAGCCCGCCGGCGAGGTCGAGGACGTCCGCCTCGACCTCCTCGCCCGGCACTGCGCGGAGCAGGCGCGGACGCGGTGGCCGGACGTCGGGTTCACCGTGGACGCCGAGCCCGCCGTGGTCGCCGGGAACCCGCGGCGGCTGAGCCGGGCGCTGGCGAACCTGCTGGACAACGCCGCCAAGTTCAGCGGCGGGCGGCCCGTGGAGGTCCGGGTGCGACCGGGTCCGGGAGCGGAGGGCGGCGAGGTCGCGGTGCGCGACCGCGGGCCGGGCATCGACCCCGCCGACCTCCCTCACGTGTTCGACCGCTTCTACCGGTCCGCCGCCGCCCGCGGCCTGCCCGGCTCGGGTCTCGGCCTGGCGATCGTCGCCCAGGTCGCCCGCGAGCACGGCGCGCGAGCGGCGGCGGAGCCCGCCCCCGGAGGCGGCACGGTCGTCCGCCTCGTCTTCGGGTGACCCGTCAGGGGCACAGGGTCCGCGGCGCCTTCCCGTGCACGGTCGCCTGCACGCAGCCCGGCTTGAGCCCCTGGTGGGCCTTCGTGCCGAAGTTCGCGGTCATGGTGAGCGCGCCGTCGCCGAACACGGTCCGCTGGACCTGATGGTCGGAGGTGAGCCACCGGAAGTCCGTCATGGGCCTGGTGGCGGCGATCTGGTGCAGCGGCTGGAAGAACCGCTGCAGGGACGCCATCTCCTTGCCGTGCCGGTCGAGGGTCGTCCCGTCGACGGCGAAGTTCAGCGGGATGTTGTAGAGCATGCTCAGCAGGACCCTGGTCGTCTTGACGTTGGGCAGCTTGTAAAGCGACAGCTCCCAGCGGTCCAGGTTGACGACCGAGTCGTGCAGCACCGTCTCGTACAGCGGCAGCCGGTAGGCCGGGTCGTACATGCTCTTCACCGCGTCGGCGGGCAGGTCGACCGGCTTGAAGAAGAACTTCGGGTCGTTCGCGGGGTAGTAGCCGCCCCAGCTGGCCTTGTCCTTCTGCAGCGGCCACAGGACGTTGAGGCCGTCGGAGGCGGCGCCGTGGTCGAACGCGACGGCCTGGTTCGCCCACCCCGCGGCGTTCTCCGAGCCGAGCACGAGCCCGCCGCCGGACAGCCTGCCCATCCGCTCGACGCGATTGGCGCGGTCCTGGGCCTGCGTCATCGGGTGGGACGGGCTGCGGTCGTCGAACAGCTCACCGGCGGCGTCCACGTCCAGGAAGTAGCTGTTCGCGCCGTTCGCCGTCATCTGCTTGGTCCGCTGCGCCATGTAGTGCTTCGACGGCTCCTGCTGCTCGAGGAACTGGGAGCTGAGGTAGCAGCCGCGATCGCCGAACCCCGTCTCCGGCTTGCCCTGCGCGTCGTGGACGCACCCGTCCGGGTACACGCCGGTGGGCCACGTGGAGGACGGGTTGTCGGCGGTCTTCGGGTCCTGGGCGTTGGCGAACGAGTCGTACGGCCCGACGAGGTAGCCGTTCTTCTTCGCCGCGTCCACCGCGTCCGGCTTCATGGGGTCGGCGCCGGAGTCGTAGCCGAGCCACATCCGGTCCAGCCCGAGCCGCTTCATCTTCTGGACGGACGCCGCCGACCGCGCCGGACCCCACAGGTAGGCGTGGTAGGCGCCGACGAGCCTGCCGACCTGGGGATCGCGCGCGATCTTCTTGCGCAGCGAGCCGAGCTGATGGTGCTGGGCCAGCCAGAGCCGGTAGTCCCGCGCGGACGCCACCGGGGAGGAGTCCCCGAGCGAGAACTCCACGTCGTAGTCCTTGGCCTCGCCGAAGTCGTGCGCGGTCTCGCCGTGCAGGCGCCCCCCGGACGAGACGAACGTCAGCGACGTGCCGATGTCGGTCGGGACGATGTAGGTCGCCGATCGGGAGCCGTCCTGGAACCCCCAGAACGGCATCGTCATCCCGCCGGCCATGGCGATCTCGGAGCCGGCGAACCTCGCCTCGGCGGAGTTCCAGAACGGGTCGTCCACCGGGACGCCGAGGCCCTCGCCCGTCGGGACGGACAGCCGCGACGTCGAGCGGTCCGTGCCCGTCAGCGGCCAGCGCAGGTCACCGGCGCGGTCGGAGTGCAGGTGCATCGCCAGCCGCCCGGCGCGCGCCCGCGCGGTGACGGTGATGCCGCGCGACGGGTACGACCAGCTCGCGGCGCCGTCCTTGTGCGTGATCCGGCTCGGCGTGCCGAGCCCCCGCACGGGCGCGGACAGGGTCAGCGGGGCGCCGCCGGCGGTCCGCGCGGTCACGCCCAGGCCGGCGACGTCCACCCGCGCCGAACCGCCGCGGACCGGGACGACGACCTGCCCGCCCTCGACCTTCACCGGTTCCTTCGCGGCCGCCGGCGCCGCCGCGACGGGCACGCCGCACGCGGTCACCGCCGCGACCGCCCCCGCGGTGATCGCGCCGAGCCCGAGCATCGTTGTCTTGGTTGTCTTGGCCATGCACCCACGGTGGCCGCCCCGCATAAGAGGTTCTTAAGGCCGCACCGGACGGCCGGGCGGGACGGGCGGCGGGGGCCGCCCGTCCCGCGGGCTCTCAGCGGTGAGAGGGGTCGTAGCCGAGGCCGCGGAGCTGGTCCGCGGCGAGCCGGGAGACGTTGTGGTCGTGGTCGGTGGACGCGTACTGGTGGATCGTCCACTGCTTCCACGGGGACGGGGCGGTCACCCGTCCCGGCGCCTTCCCGTAGTGCGCCACCCACAGTGGATAGCCGCCGAGGCCGTCGCCGTGCTCCTGCGCGAACGACCACGAGCTGTAGAAGAACGCCTTCACGCCGGTCTTCTGGTGGACGCGGTCCAGCCAGCGCTTGGCCCACTCGTTGACCTGGTGGCCGGAACGGCCGTCGGTCGTCTCCAGGTCGAGCATGAGCAGGTCGCCGGGCTGCAGGCCGGCCGACGTCACCGCCGACAGGAAGTGGTCGGCCTCCCGCACGGGGTCGTTCTTCGGGTGCCCGTAGTGGTAGGCGCCGCGGACCAGCCCGTTCTGGCGGATCTTCGCCCAGTTCGCGGCGAAGGTCGCGTCATCGCGGCCGGTCCCCTCGGTGGCCTTGGCGATGCCGAACGCGAGGCGGCCGCCGCCCCAGTCGACGCCCCGGTCGTAGGTCGACACGTCCACCCCCTGCGGGAGCGGCGCCGGCGGCGCGGCGGCGTTGGACGGGGCGGCCAGATGGAACAGGGCCCCGCCCGCGATCGCCGAGGTCGCCAGCAGCTTCGCCAGCCGTTTCATCGGCCCTCCCCCCTCGTGGCGCGGCCGTGCTTGAGGAAGACCAGCAGCGAGATCACCAGGAAGGCGACCGCGCCGAAGGCGCCCCAGAGCTCGACGGGGGGACCGTCCGCGGGCGCGGGCCGGGTGTAGGCCATGGCGGCCGTGTCCGCGCCGGTGTGGTCGCCGGACTGCCGCGCGGGCGCGGCGGCCGGCTTGCGGCCGATCGGGACCTTCTCGGGGTGCCCGTAGCCGACGACGCTGTCCTGGTCGCGGACCTTCCGCTTGACGAACTGGCCGTCGACGTTGCCCTCGATGGTGTGGATCCGCCCGCCGTCGACCTTGGTGACGATCCCGACGTGGTCGATGCCGCCGATGCTCTTGCCGCCGGACCAGTCGTAGAAGACCAGCGCGCCGGGCGCGGGCTCGGCGTCGAACGCCTTGTGCTTCTTGAAGAACGCCGCATGGGAGGGCGTGTAGGCGAACTTCCCGACCTGTTTTGCCACGCCCGCCTTGGTCGCTCCCCAGACGAGGAACATGTCGCACCAGGCGGCGTTCGAGAAGTCGTAGGAATGGTCGACGTTCTTGGAGTACCAATCCCCGAACTTGGTGTAGCCGCCTCCCTTCTCCGTGTACCCGAGCTCGGACTCGAGATTCTTGATCATTTCCTGGATGCCCGTGTCCAAGGGCCGTCCACCTCTCCTTTTCCGCCTGCCGGGTTAGCTGACGGGTTCGGGCCAGGAGACGGCCCTACCGCTGGCGACCAGCGGATTCACCCCAACGAACCTGGGTCCCCGGCTCCCCGCTGAGAGGGATTCGGCGTCCGGCCGGACTTCGGCCGATGCGGTGGAGACTAAGCACGCGATAAGGGCGTCGCCAAATTTCCACGGCAAATAAATTATGCGTAAGCCGAAGTCTCGGGGCGCCGGAATCCCCGGTGCCGCAGCGGTTTTCGGCCGCGCTTTTCCATGCACCGGCGGCCGGGGTCAACCGATCGATGGATGCGCCGCGTCACCCGGACGGAGCGCGCCGTTCCGACCATCCCCGGATGGGAGCCGTGCCGGCGGCGGCGATCGTGGGGGTTGAACGGCCGGAACCGAGCACGAGGAGGGCGTCCGGTGAACGACACGATCGGCACGGCGATCCGCCTGCGACGCCGCGCGCTGGGCATCACGCAGGCTCGGCTGGCCCGGCTCGCCGGCCTCGACCAGCCGGCGGTCTCCCGTCTGGAGTCCGGTTCCCGGCTCCCGCCGCTGCCGGTGCTGGAGCGCGTCGCGGACGTCCTGGGGCTGCGCCTCACGATCAGCCTGGAGGCGGCACCGCCGGACGGCCCCGCGGACAGACCGCTGCGCTGAGGAGGCTCAGCCGGGCAGCCGGATGAGGCGCCGCTCGACGGCCGCGGTCACCGCGGCCGTCCGGGTGTCGACGCCGAGCTTGGCGAAGATGTGCACCAGGTGCGTCTTGACGGTGGCCTCGCTGATGAACAGGCGGCGCGCGATCCGCTGGTTGGACAGCCCCGTGGCCAGCAGTTCGAGGATCTCGATCTCGCGCGGGCTGAGCGCCGGGGCCGGTTCGCGGACCCGGTTCATCAGCCGGGTCGCGACCCGCGGCGACAGCGCCGTCTCGCCCCGCGCCGCCGTGCGGATGCCGCGGAACAGCTCGTCCGGCGGGCCGGCCTTGAGCAGGTACCCGTCCGCGCCGACGTCGATCGCGCGGGCGATGTCGGCGTCGGAGTCGTAGGTGGTCAGCACCAGCACGCGCGGCGGGTCCGGCAGCGCGAGGATCCGCCGGGTCGCCTCCACGCCGTCGATGCCCTCGCCGAGCTGCAGGTCCATGAGGACGAGGTCGGTGGGGACGAGCCCGGCCTGCCGGACCGCCTCCTCGCCGTCCGCGGCCTCCGCGACGACCTCGATGTCCGGTTCGCCGCCCAGCAGGGCGCGCAGCCCGGCCCGGACGACGGGGTGGTCGTCCACGATCGTCACCCGAACCGCGCTCATCCGCTCTTCCCCTCCCCCACGCCCGCCGCGTCCCGCCGCGGGACGGCGGCCGCGACGACGGTCCCCGCGCCGGGCGCGCTCTCGACCGTGAGCACCCCGCCGACCTCGGCGATCCGGTCCCGCATCGCGGGGATCCCGTAGCCGCGGCCCGGCGCGGACGCCGTGCGGGACGGGTCGAAGCCCGACCCGTCGTCGGCGACGTCCAGCGAGACGCCGTCGTCGAGGTAGGTCAGCGTGACCATCACCGTGGACGCGTCCGCGTGGTCGCGGGCGTTGGCGACGGCGCCCTGCGCGACGCGGAGCATCGCCGTCTGCACCTCGACGTCCAGGGGATATTCTTCCCCCTCCGCTCGGAACCGCACGCGCGGGCCCGCGGCCCGCGACTCCGCGCCGACCAGGGCGGCGAGCGCGCCGGGCAGCGACCCGGCGCCCAGCCCGGGCGGCGCCAGCGCGCGGACGAAGTGGCGGGCCTCCTCCAGGTTCGCCGCGGCGGCCTCGGCCGCGTCCCGCAGGTGGCGGCGGGCGGCGTCCGGCGCGGTGTCCCACTGCCGGTCGGCCGCCTGGAGCAGGATCCCCATGCTGGTCAGCCCCTGCGCGAGGGTGTCGTGGATCTCCCGGGACAGCCGCTCGCGCTCCTCCAGGACCCCGGCCGCGCGCTGCGTGGCGGCCAGCTCGCCGCGGGTGCGGACCAGCGCGTCGATGAGCCGCTGCAACTCCAGGAAGATGACCGCCGCCATCGCGGCGACCGCGACCGGCGCGAGCACCAGGCTCGGGTCGAGCCGGTCCGCCAGGTAGATCTGCGCGAAGATCACCGCGCCGGTGAGCACGATGACCGTGACGATCGCGGCGCGCGGCGACAGCAGCCGCAGCGCGAGGAAGAACAGCGGGACCGCGCACCAGGCGAAGCTCGGCGCCGCGACGTCCAGCGCCAGCCAGAACAGCACGACGACGGCCAGCCAGGCGAGGCGGCCGCGGCGGCCGAGGGCGTCCCATCCCGCCACCCCGGCCGCGTACGCCACGGCCGTCACTCCGCACAGCACGAGCCACACGGCGGTCGTGCCGCCCAGCCCGTGCCGGACCACCAGCCGGGACGCGGACGCCGCGAGCAGCAGGAAGAACCCCGCGTGCATCGCGAGGTGGATCCGGTGCTCGGTGCCCGTCACGTCTGCTGTCTCCCCCCGCGAACCGCCGCGCAAGCCTTCCCCGAGCAGCCTCGCCCGCGTCGGGGGCGGCGGCATCGTCCGATCGGTTGATCCGACCGTCCACCGATCCGATCTCCGCGATCAACCGGGCCCGCGATGGCCCGGCGCCCGTTCCCGGCGAGGCTCGAAGACGTCGGATCGACGCCACCACCACGGAGGAAACGTCATGCAGGAGCCGCAGAACACCGAGGCCGCGCGGGAGTCCGGGAAGCCGCGCGTCCGCGTCAGAACCCTCGCCGGGGCGGCCGCCGGCCTCGCCATCGTCGCGGGCGCCGTCGGGGTGTCCGCCGCCGGGGCGTCCGCGTCCACCGCCGCGCCGGTGAAGGCGCCGCCCGCGCCGCAGGCCGTGCAGGACGTCCGGACGCTGAACACCGACGCCGCCATGCGGATCGCGACGGCGGTGCAGAAGGAGGCCGCGAAGCAGAAGCAGCGCGTCGCGGTCGCGATCGTCGACCGGTCCGGCGACGTGCGCCTGGTCGTGAAGGGCGACGGCGCGGGCCCGCAGACCGTCGAGTCGGCCAAGCGCAAGGCGTTCACCGCCGTGTCGTTCGGGCAGCCGACCTCGAAGCTGACCGGGAACGCGACCGGCGACAAGCCCACCGTCCGCGACATCCCCGGCACGCTGTTCCTCGCGGGCGGCGTCCCGGTCGCGTCCGGCGGCTCCCCGATCGCGGGGATCGGCGTGGGCGGCGCGCCGCAGGGCGCCATCGACGAGAGCATCGCCCAGGCCGGCCTGCGCGCCGTCCAGGGGCAGCTCGGCTGACGATCCGGCGGGGCGGGCGCGGAGCCAGCGGCCCGGCGCCCGCCCGGGCGGACCGCACCGTCAGCGGAACGGCAGGTGCGAGCCGCCGTACACGAGGACGGGGATCACGGTGAAGAGGACCACGCCCGCCGCGAGCGCCGGAACGAGCGCGGCCACGGCGGTCCGGCGGGCGCCCCGCGGCAGCCAGCCGAGCACGAGCACCGCTCCGGCTAGGTTGAACAGCACGTAGGCCAGCCGGTAGTGGGTGCTGTAGCCGAGCTGCAGCCGGACGGCCTCGGCGATGAGCAGCCCGGCGAGGCCCGCCGCCGCGAGGCTGCCCTGAACGTTCGCGGACCTGGTCAGGCGGCCGGCGAGGCCGAGCAGCGGCCCGCCGGTCAGCGCGATCGCGAGCCAGAAGAGCCAGAGGGTGCCGCGCAGGTCCGACGCGAGGGCGAGGACGGTCAGGTAGAAGGCGCAGACCATGCCCGTCAGGAAGGCGGAGGCGTGGACGGCGGCGGCCTTCGGCGAGTCCGCCCGGCGGCCGATCCACCCGGCGCCCACCACCCACACACCCGCGAAGACCGCGAGGAGGTGGAAGGGACGGTGGAAGATGGCGAGTTCGGTCATCGCGCCGGACAGCGCCCCGAGGGCGAGGAAGACCCCTGCTCGTCGGATCATGCCCCCAGTGTCGGCGACCGTCCGCGCCCGGCGCATCACCGCACAGAGTGATGCGCGGGCACGCGGGCGTGTCAGGGGTTCCGAGGGGCGGTCCGGAGCCGTTCGGTGAAGATGTGGTTGCGGTCGGCGCGGCTTCCGGGCGTGCGGCCGCGCCCCCAGCCGACGATGCGGCGGTACTCGCCGAACGCCCCGGCCAGGGCCGCCTCGTCGGTGTGCGGGGAGCCCGCCGGGGCGGGTCCGCTGAACGGCGCGACGTACAGCGCGTCGGTCGGGCAGTGGGCCTCGCACATGAAGCAGGTCTGGCAGTCGCCCTGCCTGGCGATCGCCGGAAGGCCGTCGGGGCCGCGGTCGAACACGTCCGTCGGGCAGACCTTGATGCAGACGTCGCACTGGACGCAGCGGTCCGCGCTCACCACCTCGATCACGCCGCCGCCTCCCGGGGTTCCGCGGCCGTCCACGGATCGTCGAGGCCGCCGGTGACCAGGCGGTGCTCGAACCGCGGCAGGGCGGGCAGGTCCTCCAGCCGGTGCAGGCCCCGGGACTCCTCGCGCGCCAGGGCGGCGCGGTAGCACCAGCGGGCGTGCGCGGCCATCGCCGCCGCCGACCGCGCGCGGAGCCGTTCGCGGCCCGTGCCCGCGAGGCCTTCGGACGTGATCCGCTCCCACAGCACGTCCAGCGAGGCGAGCGAGGCGCGGAGTCCGGCGCGCGTCCGGAACAGGTTGCGGTCGAGGGGCAGCATCTCGGCCTGCACCGCCCGGACGACCGCCGCCGCGTCGAGCCGTCCGGGCCCGAGGCCAGCGCTTCCGGCGGCGCGGGCGCGCGGACGGCGGCGTCCCTTCCCGAACAGGGCGGCGCCGCGGCCCGCCCACGTCCCCGACGAGATCGCCCATGCCCCGTTGTAGGCGCCGCCTCCGCTCACGGCTCCGGACACTAGTTCCCGCGTCGCGACGTCCCCGGCGGCGTAGAGGCCGGGGACCGCGGTCGCGCAGTCGTCGCCGGTGACCCGCAGGCCGCCGGTTCCCCGGACGGTGCCCTCCAGCACCATCCGCACCTCGTAGCGGTCGCGGAACGGGTCGATGCCGGCCTTGTCCAGCGGCAGGAAGTAGTTCGGCTGGGCGTCGCGCATCGCCTGATGCAGTTCCGCGGGCGCCCGGTCCAGCCGTGCGAACACCTTCCGGCCCGCCGCGAGCAGCTCCGCGACCTGGAGCCTGGCCCCGAGCGGATCCGGGACGTCGATCCGCTCCCCGCCGGCGGTGTAGTACGTCGCGAACTGCATCATCAGGCCCTTGGTGTGCGCGCCGTGCGCGGGCGACAGCGCGTACGCGGCGGAGAACTCCATGCCCGACAGGTCCGCGCCCAGCTCGGCGGCCATCAGGTGCCCGTCGCCGGTGTCGACGTTGGTGCCGAACGCCCCGGACAGGAACGCGCAGCCGCCGGTCGCGAGGACCACCGCCCCCGCGTGGACGGTCCACGCCTCCCCGCCCTTCTGGCGGGCGATGCCGGACGCGCCCGACGCCGTCCCCGCGTCGTCCGCGAGCAGCCGCAGCGCCGGATGGTGGTCGAGGATCGTCACGCCGGACCGGTGCACGCGGCGCCGCATCCGCTTCATGTACTCCGGGCCCTGGAGGCTCCCGCGCCGTTCCACGCCGTCGTCGTCGATCGCGAACGGGTAGCCGAACGCGGCGAGGTCGTCGACGCGCCGGTACGTCTCGTCGACGACGCGGGACATCCAGCGGCGGTCGGCGAGCCGGGCGCTCTGCTCGAACCGCTCGGCGACGGCGCGCTCGCGCGCCCCCGCGTCCGGCGGGACGTACCAGAGGTTGTTGCCGCCCGACGCGGTCGGCCCGCTGGTGCCGCAGTACCCCTTGTCGGCGAGGACGACGCGCGCCCCCGCGCCGGCCGCGGCGAGCGCCGCCCACGCCCCGGCGGGGCCGCCGCCGAGGACGAGGACGTCGGCGTCCAGCTCGATCACGCCTTCGCTCCGGGCGCGAGCCAGGAGTCGAGCGTGTAGTCCTTCTTGACGAGCTTCTGCTGCACGAGGAAGGTCTTGGTGCCGTCGAGCAGCGTCAGCCCGTCGGCGGGGAACGGCTCGTCGGGCAGCTGGTCCTTCAGCGTCGTCTTGAGCGTGACCTGCGGCGCGTATCCGCCGGTCTTGGCGACGTACGCGGTGTAGCCGACCCAGTTCGCCTTGGCGACCTGGGAGGCCTTCGTCTCGGCCTGCTGCCAGACCTTGACGATGTCCTTGTGCCCGGACAGGTACTTCTCCGTCACGACGGTGACGGACGTGCCGAGCAGGCCGGGATGGTCGCGGGACGCGACGTCGATCGACCGGTACCCCTTCGCCTCCTCGGCGGCCTGGTCGGCGGAGACCAGCCCGCCCGCGTCGATCGACCCCTTCTCCAGCGCCGCGATGATCGCCGGCGTGTACATGTGGATGATCTGCTTCGGCTTCACCCCCGCCTGCTGGAGGGCGCCGAGCAGGTAGCGGTGGATGTAGGAGCCGGTCTGCACTCCGATCACCTTGCCCTGCAGGTCCTTGAGGGACGCCGGCCCGCCGTTCTTCCTGGCGACGATCGCGGCGTCCAGGCGGACCGAGTTGAGCGACACCAGCCGGGTCGGCAGGCCCTGGCCGCGCCCGATGAGCGCGGGGGTGTCGCCGTACATGCCGATGTCGAGGGAGCCGCCGGCGAGCGCCTGGTTCAGGTCGGGGCCGTTCTGGAACGTCGCGACCTTGATCCTGGTGACGCCGGCGGCCTTCAGCGCGGGCAGCAGCTCGCCGCGCTCGTCGAGGAACCCGACGGCGCGGGTCAGCTTGTTGCCGACGGCCGATCCGATCACTCCGACGCGCAGCGTCCCGGAGCCGCCGGCGGCCGCGGACGAGCCGCACGCCGCCGCGGCGAGGACGAGCAGGCCGGCGGCCAGCACCCGGGGAATTCTCACGTTGATGCCTTTCAGGGGTTCTGCGGGGGTGTGCAGAGGGTCTGGGTGGTGTCAGGAGGTGAGCGGGGCGCCCGCGCGGTCCAGCGAGGGACCGACCGCGAGCCGGGCGCCGGGGGTGCGCCCGCGGCCCCAGCCGATCTGCTCGCGGTAGCTGCCGAGGAGCCCGCCCGCGGCGAGCACCGCCTCGTCCGGCGGCTCGGGCAGCGGGTGCGAGCGCGGGTCGACGAACAGGGCGTCGACCGGGCAGTACGCCTCGCACATGAAGCAGGTCTGGCAGTCGTCCCGCCGGGCGAGCACCGGGATCCCGTCCGCGCCGCGGTCGAAGACGTTCGTCGGGCAGACCGCGACGCACTTGTCGCAGGCGATGCACCGGTCCCGCGAGACGATCTCGATCACGACGCCACCGCCAGGGCCCCGGCCTCCGGCCGCGTCCACACCTCGTCGAGGCCGCCGGTGACGAGCCGGCGGCGCTGGGCCGGGTCCTGCTCGGGCAGGTCCAGCCGCTTGTGCATGCCGCGCGTCTCGGTCCTGGCGAGCGCCGCGTTGTACATCCAGCGGGCGTGCGCGGCCATCGCGGCGGCCGACCGCGCCCGCACGACCCCGGCGCCGTCCTCGCGCAGCGTGCCGCGCAGCTCCCGCCACGTCCCGTCGAGCGAAGCCAGCGCCGCGGCGAGGCGGTCGCCGGTGCGCAGGAGGTTCTTGTCGTAGGGCAGCACCTCCGCCTGGACGGCCGCGACATGCTCGGCGTGGCCGCCCGCCGCGGGACCGGACGGCCGCACGCCCGCCTCCCCGAGCGCCCGCACGGGACGCGCGGCCGCCCGTCCGCCCAGCCCGGCGGCGTAGCGCGCGGCGCCCCGCCCGGCCCAGGTGCCGGACGACATCGCCCACGCCGCGTTGTGGCTGCCGCCGCCGGTGAAGCCGCCGCAGATCAGCTCGCGGGTGGCGGCGTCGCCCGCCGCGAACAGTCCGGGCACCGTCGTCGAGCAGTCGGCGCCCGCGATCCGGATGCCGCCCGTGCCGCGGACCGTCCCCTCGGCGAGCAGCGTCACGGGGAACAGGTCCGTGAACGGGTCGATGCCCTGCCGGTCGAACGGCAGGAAGAAGTTCGCCTGCGCGAGCCGCATCGCCCGCTGCTCCTCGGGGGTGGCCCGGTCGATCCGGCACAGGACGGGCTCGCTGAGCAGGGTCCGGGCGATGACGGAGCGGCCTCTGCGGCTGCCCGCGCCCTCCAGGACGCTGCCGTCCGACCGGTAGAAGGTGGCGAACGAGTAGAACGCCGTCTTCGTCACCGACGTGAACGCCGGGGCGATCGCGTACGCGTTGGAGAACTCCATCCCGGACAGCTCCGCGCCCGCCTCCGCCGCGAACAGCGCACCGTCCCCGGTGTTGACGTCGCAGCCGAGCGCCTTGCTGAGGAACGCGCACCCGCCGGTGGCCAGCACGACGGCACCGGCGCGGACGCTGAACGGCCGGTCCTCCCGCACGTGGTACCCGGCCGCGCCCGCGACGGCTCCGGACCCGTCCGCCAGCAGCTCGGTGACCGGGCTGTGGTCGAGGACCCGGACCCCGGCGCGGCGCACCCGCACGCGCATCCGCCGCATGTACTCCGGCCCCTGGAGGCCCCGCCGGATCTGCCGGCCGTCCCCGTCCACGGGGAACGGGTACTTCGACACCTCGGCCAGCTCGTTCATGTTCGCGTACGTCTGGTCGAGGACGCGCGCCATCCACTCCCGGTCGGCGAGATGCCCGCCGAGGCCCTCCCGGCTCGCCATCGCGGTCTCCCGCGCCGCCGGTTCCGGCTCGACGTACCAGACCCCGGTGCCGGCCGACGCCGTCGCGCCGCTCGTCCCGAGGTACCCCTTGTCGGCGAGGACGACGCTCGCGCCGGCCTCCGCGGCCTTCACGGCGGCCCAGGCTCCGGCGGGCCCGCCGCCCGCGACGAGGACGTCGGCGGTCAGTTCGTTCATCGGGTCTCCTTGGCTGTGGCGACGGCCCGTACTCCGAGGCCGTCGAGCAGGTCGCGCCGCAGCGCGATGAACTCCGGGTCGTCCAGGGACCGCGGCCTCGGCAGGCCGACGGTGTACTCCCGCGCTATCCGGCCGCCGGCGAGCAGCAGCGCGCGGTCGGCGAGCAGCAGCGCCTCCTCGACGTCGTGGGTGACGAGCAGGACGGCGGGCCGGTGCTCGGCCCACAGGTCGGCGACGAGCGCCTGCGCGTTGAGCCGGGTCAGCGCGTCCAGCGCGCCGAACGGCTCGTCGAGCAGGAGCAGGTCGGGCGTCCGGACGAGGGCGCGGGCGAGCGCGACGCGCTGCGACTCGCCGCCGGACAGGGTGAGCGGCCACGCGTCGGCACGCGCCGCCAGCCCGACCTCGGCCAGCGCCGCCTCGGCCCGTTCGCGCAGGTCCCGGCCGCGCAGGCCGAGCACCACGTTGGACCACACCCGGCTCCACGGGAGCAGCCGGTGCTCCTGGTAGACGACCGCGCGCCCGCCGGGGACGTCGACCTCGCCGCTGCCGCTGCCGTCCAGCCCGGCGAGGGCGCGCAGCAGCGTGCTCTTGCCGGACCCGCTCGCGCCGAGCAGCGCGACGAACTCGCCGGGCGCGATGTCGAGGTCGACGCCGTCCAGGACCGTCCGGTCGCCGAACACCCGCCGGAGGCCGCGGACGCGCACCCCGTTCCGCAGGGCCGCGGTCATCGCGCCACCAGTCCCTTCCGCCACGCCAGCGCGCGCCGCTCGATGAGCCGGACCAGCAGGTCCGTCGACACGCCGAGCACCGCGTACAGGACGAGCACCAGGAAGACCGTGTCCATCTGCATGAACTGGGTGGCCTGGTTGATGAGGAAGCCGATGCCGCTGGCGGTCGCCGACTGCTCCACGACGACGAGGGTCAGCCACGCGACGCCGAGCGACAGCCGCAGCCCGACGAGGATCTGCGGGAGCGCGCCCGGCAGGACGACCTTCCGGACCAGCCCGAGCCGGCCGAGGCCGCAGGTCCGCGCCGACTCCACCAGCCGCTCGTCCACGCCGCGGATGCCGTGGAACACGTTGATGTAGAGCGGGAACACGACGCCGGCCGCGATGAGGCCGACCTTGGACGTCTCGCCGATCCCGAACCAGATGATGAACAGCGGCACGAGCGCGAGGTGCGGCAGCATCCGGACGGCCTGGACGGGCGCGTCGATGATGTCCTCGCTGATCCGGAACAGCCCGGAGAGCAGGCCGAGCACGAGGCCGAGCGGCAGCCCGATCGCGAGCCCCTTCAGCACCCGCAGCAGCGACACGCCGAGGTTGCTGAACAGCTCGCCGGACGAGGCCATCTCCCAGCCGCGCACGGCGACGTCGCTGAGCGGCGGCGTGGTGCTGCCGTACCAGCCCGCGCGGGCGCCGGCCTCCCAGAGGGCGAGGACGACGACGAGCCCGCCGGCCTTGCGGACGCGGCGCAGCAGCGACAGCGCCACGGCGCCCGAGCGCGCCGCGGCCGTCGGCGCCGCGGCTCCGGGGAGCGCGGAACGGGGCGGATCGAGCAGGTCGGTGGACACGCGGCACCTCCGGGACAGGGGCGGACGGAAGGAAGGCAGGAGGGAAGGAAGGGGGATCCGGCGCGGCGGCGCTGCCGGGCGGAGGGAGAGAGAGGGGCGGCCGGTCATCGGCCGAGATGTGCGGATCAGCGGTTCAACAGGACGCGCTGCACACGCGGAGGAGGTCGATGTGGCGCCTCGCCACCAGTACCTCCGTCGCGTTCATGTCCCCAAGGATGCACACGGAACCGGTGCTTGGGAAGCCCGCCGAAAGCCCGCCCGACCTGCGCGGACGTCCTCACGGCGGGCAAAAACCCATAAAACATACCGATTTACCAGGGAATATGCCGGAGGCGGCCCGCGCCCTCGCCCGGCGGCAAGGTTACGCAGATCACACCGTCCGGTCAGGCGCGCCCCGGTCCGGCCGGCGGCCCCGGCGCGCGTGAGATGCTGCGATCGTGGTGACGACCGGTCCGGAGGGATCCGCTCCGCGCCGCCGGCGTGGCCGTCCCGGCCACGACCAGGCGGCCATCCTGCGCGCCGCCGTGGAGCTGTTCAACCGCAAGGGCTACGACGCCACCAGCATGGGAGACCTCGCCAGGGAGCTCGGGCTCACCAAGCCCGCGATCTACCACCACGTCGCGGGCAAGGAGCAGCTGCTCGGCCAGGCGCTCGACGACGCCCTCGACGAGCTCACCGCCGCCGTCGCGGAGGCGTCCCGCGCGCAGGAGGGGACGACCGCCTACGAGCGGCTGCGCGCGGTGGTGCGGCGCAGCGTCGAGGTCCTCGTCGCGCACCAGCCGACCGTCACGCTCCTGCTCCGGGTGAGGGGCAACAGCGAGGTGGAGCTGGCCGCGCTGGAGCGCCGCCGGTGGATCGACGACCGGCTGGCCGAACTCGTCGCGGACGCCGTCGCCGAGGGCGCGCTGCGCGGGGACGTGCCGCCGGCCCTGGTGAGCCGGCTGCTGTTCGGCATGGTGAACTCGCTGGTCGAGTGGTACCGGCCGGACGGCGCCTACGACACGGCGACCGTCGCCGACGCCGTCACCGCGCTCGCCTTCGACGGCCTCGCCCGCCACGAGACCGCCCGCAGCAATTAGGCGTCGTAGTCGACGGTGAGGGTGTCGCCGGACGGGAACGACTGGCAGGTCAGCACGAACCCGGCGTCGACCTCGGACGGTTCGAGGGCGTAGTTGCGGCGCATGTCGGCCTCGCCCTCACGGACGCGGGCGCGGCACGTCCCGCAGACGCCGCCCTTGCAGGCGAACGGCAGGTCGCCGCGGGTCCGCTGGGCGCCCTCCAGGATCGTCGTCTCGCGGGACACCCGGGACGTCGTGCGGAGGCCGTCCAGGACGACGGTCAGCTCGGACGTCGCGCCGGCGACGGTGTCGTCGGCGCGCCTCGGCTGCGGCGGAGGCGCGTCGACGTAGAACAGCTCGACGTGTACCCGCGCGGGGACGGCGAGGTCGGCGAGGACCTTCCGCGCGTCCTCGACCATCCGCAGCGGCCCGCAGATCCAGACGTGGTCGAAGACCTCGGCGGGCACCAGGCCGGTGAGCAGCCGGGCGAGGCGGTCGCCGTCGAGGCGGCCGGAGAACAGCTCGACGTCGCGCGGCTCGCGGGACAGCAGGTGGACGAGCTGGAACCGCGGCCCGTACCGGTTCTTCAGGTCGCCGAGCTCCTCGGCGAACATCACGGTGCGGCTCGTCCGGTTGCCGTACAGCAGCGACACCTGCGCGCCGGGGTGGGCGAGCACCGTCGAGGCGACCGACAGCATCGGGGTGATGCCCGAGCCGGCGGCGATGCACAGGTGCCGTTCGCCCGCCTCCGCGTCCGCCTGCCAGGTGCCGGTGGGGGTCTGCACCTCGATGCGCATGCCCGGCCTGACCTCGTTGACGAGCCAGGACGAGAAGAGCCCGCCGGGGATCTCCCGGACGCCGATCCGCGGCGCGGCGCCGGCGGGCGCGCAGATCGAGTAGGAGCGGCGCTCCTCCCGGCCGTCGACGAAGCGGCGCAGGGTGAGGGACTGCCCGGCCCGGAACGCGTACGCGTCGCGCAGGCCGTCGGGGACGTCGAAGGTGACCGCGGCGGCGTCCTCGCAGAGGCGGTCGACCGCCGCGACGGTCAGCTCATGGAACACCGCCGACCGGGCGGGTGCGGCGCCGGGCGCGAGGGTGGTCATGTCAGATCTCCTTGACGTGCTCGAACGGTTCGAGGCAGTCGGCGCAGCGGTACAGGGCCTTGCACGCGGTCGCGCCGAACTCGGAGGTCAGCCGGGTGGACGCGGAGCCGCAGCGCGGGCAGGCGGGGGCGCGGCGGGCCGGCCCGAGCGTG